>NZ_JBJZOJ010000009.1:0-143782 GCF_047200655.1 Streptomyces sp. MS06 | reverse complement strand
CCCGGCGCGGCGGCGGCCCCGGGTGAGATGGTCACCGCGCGAGGCGCCGCCCGGCGTGAGGGTCCGCGCACCGCGCGACCCGGCGCCGCGAGTCGGGGTGCGTGCCGCTGTCAGTGGGCCGCCGACTCCCAGTCCGTGCCGACGCCCACCGAGACGTCCAGCGGGGCGCGCAGACTCACCGCGGCGGCCATCTCCCGGCGGATCAGTTCCTCCACCGCCTCGCGCTCTCCGGGCGCGATCTCCAGCACGATCTCGTCGTGCACCTGGAGCAGCATCCGGGAGCTCAGCCCCGCCTCGCGCAGCGCCCGGTCCACGTGCAGCATGGCGATCTTGACGATGTCGGCCGCCGTGCCCTGGATGGGCGCGTTCAGAGCCATTCGTTCGGCCGCCTCGCGGCGCTGGCGGTTGTCGCTGTTGAGATCGGGCAGATAGCGGCGGCGCCCGAACAGGGTCGCCGTGTACCCCGTCGCCCGGGCCTCGTCGACGACCCGGTGCAGGTAGTCCCGTACCCCGCCGAAGCGGTCGAAGTAGGCGTCCATCAGCGCGCGGGCCTCGCCGGCCTCGATGTTGAGCTGCTGGGACAGGCCGAAGGCCGACAAACCGTACGCCAGGCCGTACGACATGGCCTTGATCTTGCGGCGCATCTCGGCGTCCACCGCCGAGCGGTCGACGCCGAAGACCTGGGAGGCAGCCGTGGTGTGCAGGTCCTCACCGGAGGTGAACGCCTCGATCAGTCCGGCGTCCTCGGACAGGTGCGCCATGACGCGGAGCTCGATCTGGCTGTAGTCCGCGGTCATCAGCGACTCGTATCCCTCGCCGACCACGAAACCACGGCGGATGGCACGGCCCTCGTCGGTACGGACGGGGATGTTCTGCAGGTTGGGGTCGGTGGAGGACAGGCGGCCGGTGGCCGCCACCGTCTGGTTGAACGTGGTGTGGATCCGGCCGTCCGCGGCGATCGTCTTGATCAGGCCTTCCACGGTGACGCGCAGCTTGGCCTGCTCCCGGTGGCGCAGCATGATGACCGGCAGTTCGTTGTCGGTCTGGCCGGCCAGCCAGGCCAGCGCGTCGGCGTCGGTGGTGTAGCCGGTCTTGGTCTTCTTCGTCCTGGGCAGGCCCAGTTCACCGAAGAGGACCTCCTGCAGCTGCTTGGGCGAGCCGAGGTTGAACTCGTGTCCGGCGGCCGCGTGCGCCTCCTTCACCGCCTGCTGCACGGCCCCGGCGAACATCTGCTCCATGGCGTCCAGGTGGGCGCGGTCCGCGGCGATGCCGTGCCGCTCCATCCGGGCCAGCAGCGCGGAGGTGGGCAGCTCCACGTCCCGCAGCAGGTCCGCGGCGCCGACGTCGCGCAGCCTGCCCTCGAAGGCCTCCCCCAGGTCGAGGATCGCGCGTGCCTTGGTCATCAGTGCCTCGGCCTCGGCGCCGTCGTCCACGCCGAAGGCAAGCTGCCCGTCGGCCGCGGCGGCCGGGGCCAGCTCGCGGCCCAGGTACTCCAGGGAGAGCGCGTCCAGATCGAAGGAGCGGCGGCCCGGCTTGACCAGGTACGCGGCGAGCGCGGTGTCCATGGTCACCCCGTCGACGCTCCAGCCGTGCTCGGCGAGGACGCGCATCGCGCGCTTGGCGTTGTGCAGCACCTTGGGCCGGTCCGCGGCGGCCAGCCAGGCCGCGAAGGCGGTCTCGTCGGCCTGGTCGAGCTGTGCGGGGTCGAACCAGGCGGCCGGCCCCTCGGCCGTGGCGAGCGCGACCTCGGTGACGGATCCGCTGCCCAGTGCCCAGGTGTCCACGGTGGCGACGCCCAGCGCCCCGCCGGCGTGCTCGGCGAGCCATGGGGCCAGCTCGCCGGTGCCGAGGAGGGTGGTGTCCAGTTCCACGCCGTCCGCGAGCACCGGGGCCTCCTCGGCCTGCTCGGCCCCGGGATCGACGGCCAGCAGGCGCTCGCGCAGCGACGGGTTGCGGATCTCCAGGGTGTCCAGGACCAGTGCGACGGCCTTGCGGTCGTACGGCGCGCGCGCGAGCTCCGCGACCGTGGTCTCGAGCTCGACCGTGCGCACCATCTCCGTCAGGCGGCGGTTGAGCTTGACCGCCTCCAGGTGGTCTCGGAGGTTCTGCCCGGCCTTGCCCTTGACCTCCTCGACCCGCTCCACCAGCTCCGCGAAGGAGCCGAACTGGTTGATCCACTTGGCCGCGGTCTTCTCGCCGACGCCGGGGATGCCCGGGAGGTTGTCGGACGGGTCGCCGCGCAGCGCGGCGAAGTCCGGGTACTGGGCGGGCGTCAACCCGTACTTCTCGACGACCTTCTCGGGGGTGAAGCGGGTCAGCTCCGACACGCCCTTGGTGGGGTACAGCACCGTGACGTTGTCGGTGATGAGCTGGAAGTTGTCCCGGTCGCCGGTGACGATCAGGACCTCGAAGCCCTCGGCCTCCGCCCGGGTCGCGAGCGTGGCGATGACGTCGTCGGCCTCGTACCCGTCGACGGCGAAGCGGGAGACGTGCATCGCGTCGAGCAGCTCGCCGATCAGCTCGACCTGGCCCCTGAACTCGTCCGGGGTCTTGGAGCGGTTCGCCTTGTACTCGGTGAACGCCTCCGAACGCCAGGTCTTGCGGGAGACGTCGAAGGCCACCGCGAAGTGCGTGGGCGCCTCGTCACGCAGGGTGTTGGCCAGCATCGAGGCGAAGCCGTAGATCGCGTTCGTCGGCTGGCCCGTAGCGGTGGTGAAGTTCTCCGCGGGCAGCGCGAAGAACGCGCGGTAGGCCAGCGAGTGCCCGTCCATGAGCATCAGGCGCGGGCGGTCGCCGCCGGGGGTGCTGTCGGTCTTCTTCGATGCTGTCTCTGCCACGCCCCCGATCCTGCCACGACCCACTGACAGTGAGCGGCCACCCGGTCCCTCGCCCCCCTTCCGCGCGCCCGTCGTGTTCCGCGCAGTTCCGCGCAGTTCCGCGCGGCGCGGGCGGTGGAGCGCGGGAGGCGGGGTACCGGGAGGGTGCGGGTGCTGCCCGGGCCGTGGGTGCGCGGGGACCGGCCGGTGTCGGTGGTGCGTGCGAGGATGCGGGGACGGGGCAGGCACATGCAGCGGAAGGAGAGCGTCCGATGGCGAAGAAGCCGCCGAAGACGGATCCCGTTCAGGACGCGCCGCAGGTCGGCGAGGCGCAGCACGCGGCGGCCGGATTGTCGGCGATCGGCCACACGCTGCGCGTCGCCGAGCGGCAGATGGGCGTGAAGCGCACCGCGCTGACCCTGCTGCGCGTGAACCAGAAGGACGGTTTCGACTGCCCGGGCTGCGCCTGGCCGGAGCCGGACCACCGGCATGCCGCGGAGTTCTGCGAGAACGGCGCGAAGGCGGTCGCCGAGGAGGCCACGCTGCGGCGGGTCACCCCGGAGTTCTTCGCCGCGCACTCCGTCGCCGAGCTGGCGGAACGGAGCGGGTACTGGCTGGGGCAGCAGGGCCGGCTGACGCACCCCGTGCACCTGGCCGAGGGAGCCGACCACTACGAGCCGGTCACCTGGGAACGCGCCTTCGACATCATCGCCGAGGAGATCTCCGCCCTCTCCTCCCCCGACGAGTCCGTCTTCTACACCTCCGGCCGCACCAGCAACGAGGCCGCGTTCCTCTACCAGCTCTTCGCGCGCGAGCTGGGCACCAACAACCTGCCGGACTGCTCCAACATGTGCCACGAGTCCTCCGGCTCGGCGCTGGGCGAGACCATCGGCGTCGGCAAGGGCAGCGTCCTGCTGGAGGACCTGTACCGGGCCGACCTGATCATCGTGGCGGGGCAGAACCCGGGGACGAACCACCCCCGCATGCTCGCCGCCCTGGAGAAGGCCAAGGCGAACGGCGCGAAGATCATCAGCGTCAACCCGCTGCCCGAGGCGGGCCTGGAGCGGTTCAGGAACCCGCAGACGGCGAAGGGCCTCACCTCCGGCACCGCGCTCACCGACCTGTTCCTGCAGATCCGCATCGGCGGCGACCAGGCCCTCTTCCGCCTCCTGAACAAGCTGATCGTCGAGACGGACGGGGCGGTCGACGAGGAGTTCGTCCGCGAACACACCCACGGATACGCGGAGTTCGCCGAGGCGGCTCGTGACGCCGACTGGGAGGAGACGCTCGCCGCCACCGGTCTGAGCCGGGAGGAGATCGACCTGGCCCTGGCCATGGTCCTCGGTTCGCAGCGCACCATCGTCTGCTGGGCGATGGGTCTGACCCAGCACAAGCATTCCGTGGCCACCATTCGCGAGGTGGTCAACTTCCTGCTCCTGCGCGGCGACATCGGCCGCCCGGGTGCGGGCGTGTGCCCGGTGCGCGGCCACTCGAACGTGCAGGGCGACCGCACCATGGGCATCTTCGAGCGCCCCGCGCCCGCCTTCCTGGACGCGCTGGAGGCGGAGTTCGGGTTCGCGCCGCCGCGGGAGCACGGCCTCGACGTCGTGCGGGCCATCCGCGCGCTGCGCGACGGGGAGGCGAAGGTGTTCTTCGCCATGGGCGGGAACTTCGTCTCCGCCTCTCCCGACACGGAGGTCACCGAGGCGGCGATGCGGCGCGCCAGGCTGACCGTGCACGTGTCGACCAAGCTCAACCGCTCGCACGTCGTCACGGGTGCGCGGGCGCTGATCCTGCCGACGCTCGGGCGCACCGAACGCGACCGGCAGGACGGCGGCGAGCAGTTCGTGACCGTGGAGGACTCCATGGGCATGGTGCACGCCTCCCGCGGCCGGCTGGAGCCGGCGAGCCCGCACCTGCTGTCGGAGCCGGCCATCGTCTGCCGGCTCGCCCGCCGGGTGCTCGGCGCGGGCAGTGTGGTGCCGTGGGCGGAGTTCGAGAGGGACTACGCGGCCGTCCGGGACCGTATCGGACGCGTGGTGCCCGGCTTCGAGGACTTCAACACCCGGGTGGCCGCCCCGGGAGGGTTCGCGCTGCCGCACGCGCCGCGCGACGAGCGCCGCTTCCCCACCGCCACCGGGAAGGCCAACTTCACCGCGGCGCCCGTGGAGTACCCCCGGGTGCCCGAGGGCCGGCTGCTGCTGCAGACGCTGCGCTCGCACGACCAGTACAACACCACGATCTACGGTCTGGACGACCGCTACCGGGGCATCAGGAACGGCCGCCGGGTCGTGCTCGTGCACCCCGAGGACGCCCGCGCGCTGGGCGTCGCGGACGGTTCCTACGTCGATCTGGTCGGCGAGTGGAAGGACGGGGTGGAGCGGCGGGCGCCGGGCTTCCGGGTCGTGGTGTACCCGACGGCGCGCGGCTGCGCGGCCGCGTACTACCCGGAGACGAACGTCCTGGTCCCGCTGGACGCCACCGCGGACACCAGCAACACCCCGGCCAGCAAGTCCGTCATCGTCCGTCTGGAACAATCGAGGACCGACTGAGCGTTCGCTCATGTCACTGCCGGACTTGGAACGACGGACGGAGCCGGGCCCCATGGGCGAGCAGCAGCAAGTGAAGTTCCCGCAAGAGGTGGTCGAGGAGTACGCCTCCCTGGGCGTCGACCTGCCCGCACTGTTCTCCGCGGGACACCTCGGCACCCGGATGGGCGTGCAGATCACCGAGGCGTCCGCGGACCGCGTCGTCGGCACCATGCCGGTGGAGGGCAACACCCAGCCCTACGGGCTGCTGCACGGCGGCGCCTCGGCGGTGCTGGCCGAGACGCTCGGTTCGGTGGGCTCGATGCTGCACGGCGGGGTCTCCAAGATCGCCGTCGGTGTGGACCTGAACTGCACCCACCACCGGGGCGTCCGCTCCGGCCTGGTGACCGGTGTGGCCACTCCGGTGCACCGCGGCCGCTCCACGGCGACCTACGAGATCGTCATCAGCGACGAGGAGGGCCGCCGCGTGTGCAGCGCCCGGCTGACCTGCCTGCTGCGGGACGCCGGGCCGGGCGACGCCTCGCGCACCCCGGCCTGAGCGGGGGCCGGACGCCCGACTCCACCGCGCTGCCTGACCCGTTCGGTCCCCGGACACCGGGACCGCGGCTCGCGGCTCGCGGCTCGCGGCTCGCGGCCGGCGGCCGGCGGCCGGCGGCACCGTCGAAGGCGCCCGGGAGCGGACTGCCGTGCGGATCGCACGCAATCCGCTCCCGGGCGCCTCTTCGTGCGCCCGAAACGTCCGGCGGCACTGCACGGAGAGACACGCCTCTCCCACCCGTCCCGGGAGCCTCCGCACCGGAACAGCCGACTCCGTCATGCACAAAACCTGGTTTTGCTCCTTTCCGCGCCCCATTGTCAGGGCACATTCAGACGGTGTGGACCTTTCCGCCCCGGAATGACGCGCAGCTCTTTCCCCCGTAACACAGCGTCACGTGCATGCAATACGGGGACCCCGCGGCGGAGCGGGAAACACCTATCCCCCACCGCCTTCAAGGGGCTGTCTGAGACGCCCCTCGCCCGGACCCCCCAAGGGCGAGCGACTGGCGACGGGAAGTGCGGGTTCTCACCATGCGGACAAGAGCAAAAACCTGTCAAAGCGACCGGGAATCGCTATTCCCCTGCCGCCGATCCCGGCACGCCATAACAAGAAAGTCACAAGCGAGCTCACGCTGCTGTCGACACCCTCCCCCCAGGCTTAGAGTCACGCCCAGTCACCGCGCCGCCGGGCGCCTTGCAAGCACGGCCTCTCTGCACACACCCAGTACGGCCCGGCGCTCGACAGAGCGCCTCACCAGAGGCGCCGCGCCAGGGAAAGGACTCATCGTGCGACACCGTTCCTTGATCATTCTTACCTCAGTGCTGACCACAGGTGCACTGACACTGACCGCCTGCGGTTCGCGCGACAAGGGCAGCGACAGCGGCAGCAACGGCGGCGGCAAGACCACCGTCATCATCGGCCTGGACGCACCTCTCAGCGGCGACCTCTCGGCCCTCGGTCTCGGCATGAAGAACTCCGCCGACCTGGCCGCCAAGACGGCCAACAAGAAGAACTACGTCAAGGGCGTCACGTTCGAGACCATGCCCCTGGACGACCAGGCCCAGGCCTCGATCGGTGCGCAGAACGCCGCCAAGTTCATCAGCAACAAGGACGTCCTCGGTGTCGTCGGGCCGCTGAACTCCAACGTCTCCCAGTCGATGCAGAAGCCGTTCAACGACGCGAACCTCACCCAGGTCTCGCCGTCCAACACCGGCACCGAGCTCACCCAGGGCGACAACTGGAAGAGCGGCGACAAGAAGCGCCCCTTCAAGAGCTTCTTCCGCACCGCCACCACCGACGCGGTCCAGGGCGCCTTCGCCGCCAACTACCTCTTCAACACGGCGAAGATCAAGAAGGTGTACCTGGTCGACGACCAGAAGACCTACGGCGCCGGCCTCGCCGCCTCCTTCAAGGACACCTACACCAAGCTCGGCGGGCAGATCGTCGGCTCGGACCACATCAACCCGCAGGACCGCGACTTCAACGCCATCGTCACCAAGGTCAAGAAGACCGGCGCTCAGGCCCTGTACTACGGCGGCGAGTACCCCGCCGCCGCACCGCTCAGCCAGCAGCTCAAGCAGAGCGGCGCGCAGATCCCGCTGATGGGCGGCGACGGCATCTACAGCGGCGAGTTCCCGAAGCTCAACAAGAAGGCCGAGGGCGACCTCGCGACCTCCGTCGGCAAGCCGGTCGAGTCGCTGGACTCCGCCAAGACCTTCATCGCCGACTACCAGGCCGCGGGCTACAAGGACGCCTACGAGGCGTACGGCGGCCTCACCTACGACGCCACGTGGTCCGTCATCGAGGCCGTCAAGAAGGTCGTCGAGGACAACGGCGGCAAGCTGCCCTCCAATGCCCGCTCGAAGGTGCTCGACGCGATGTCGTCCATCAAGTTCGACGGCGTCACCGGCACCATCTCGTTCGACGAGTACGGCGACACCACCAACACGATGATGACCGCCTACAAGATCAAGGGCGGGGCCTGGAAGCCCGAGTACAGCGCCGCCATCAAGCCGTAACCGACCACCGGCCGCCACACCAGGCCGCCACCTTCACCCAGGCCGCGCGGGAACGCCACCAGCGCTCCCGCGCGGCGCCTTATCCGAACCACTTCACGGAGGCCCTGCGGTGAACGAACTGCCGCAACAGCTGGCCAACGGACTCATCCTCGGCGCGATGTACGGTCTCATCGCAGTCGGCTACACGATGGTCTACGGCATTGTCCAGCTCATCAACTTCGCCCATGGCGAGATCTTCATGGTGGGGGGCTTCGGCGCCCTCACCGTATGGACCTGGCTGCCGGGCGGGTTCTCCCTGCTCGCCGCCATCCCCCTGATGATCATCGGCGGCGTCATCGTCTCCGTGGCCGTCGGCGCCGCGGCGGAACGGTTCGCCTACCGCCCGCTGCGCGGCGGCCCCAGGCTCGCCCCGCTCATCACCGCCATCGGCCTCTCCCTGGCGCTGCAGCAAGCAGTCTGGAAGTGGTACCCCGGCGCCACCAAGGACCTCCCCTTCCCCCAGTTCCGGGGCCACTCGCTGCACATCCTCGGTGCCAGCATCCAGCGCGGGGACCTGTTCATCCTCATCTCCGCGCCGCTGTGCATGATCGCCCTCGGCTACTACGTCAACAAGACCCGTACCGGCCGGGGCATGCAGGCCACCGCGCAGGACCCCGACACCGCCAAGCTGATGGGCATCAACACCGACCGCACCATCGTGATGGCCTTCGCCATCGGCGCGGCCTTCGCCGCCGTCGCCGCTGTCGGCTACGGGCTGCACAACGGTCAGGTCAGCTTCTTCATGGGCTTCATCATGGGCCTGAAGGCCTTCACCGCCGCGGTACTCGGCGGCATCGGCAACATCTACGGCGCCATGCTCGGCGGCATCGTCCTCGGCATCGCCGAGTCCCTCGCCATCGGCTACGTCGGCGACATCCCCGGCATGGAACTCTTCGGTGGCGGCGCCTGGAAGGACGTCTGGGCCTTCGCCCTGCTCATCCTCGTCCTTCTCTTCCGGCCCCAGGGCCTTCTCGGCGAACGCGTCGCGGATCGGGCGTGATACCCATGACAACCGACACCACGCAGCCCCGGCAGCCGGCCACCGCCACGCCCCCCACCACGGGCGGCGCGGCGCTGATACCGCTGCCCCTCGGCACCGCTCGCCTCACCGTCCTGGTCGGCTCCGCCGCCGCCCTCGTGGGCACCTTCCTCGCCTGGACCTGGACCTCCGAGTTCCCCGGCGACCTCACCATCGACGGGTACCCCGGCGGCCTTCAGGTCCTCACCCTGGTCGGCTCCGCCCTCACCCTTCTCTTCCTCCTGTCCTCGCAGGACATACGCGGCCTGCGCTGGCTCACCCCCGGCGGCTCCCACAGTGCCGTGCTCCTGCTCTCGCTCGGCGTGCTCGGCACCACCGGCTACACCATCGGCGCGATCTCCAGCGAACTCGGCGGCCTGGTCAACCTGGAGGCCGGCGCCTGGATATCCGGCACAGGGGCGCTCATCGCCGTCATCGGCGCGCTGGGCCTGCCCAGCGACACCCCGCGCGACGACGGCGACTCCGACACCCTCTGGGGCAGGATCCGCCACGCCTTCAAGGCACCCGACCCCAAGCGTCCGGCCCCGCTGCCCTCCTGGGCCGAGATCCTGGTCATCGCCGCCGGGTTCGCCATCGGGCTCTGGGTCTTCGCCTACGGCATCGCCGCCTACCCCGAGCTCTTCGTAGGCTTCCTCATCATCGTCGGCTTCGCCGTCCCGGCGCTCAACCGGGCAGGCCTCATCCGGCGTCTCACCTCGCTGACCGCGAAGCACCGCCAGGTCACCCTGGTCGCCGCCTTCGCCGCCGCCATCTGCTTCCCCTTCACGCAGACCAACTCGCAGTTCACCCTCATCGGGGCGAACATCCTCATCTTCGCCACGGTGGCCCTGGGGCTGAACGTCGTCGTGGGCCTCGCCGGCCTGCTCGACCTCGGATACGTCGCCTTCCTCGGTGTCGGCGCCTTCGCGGCCGCACTCGTCTCCGGCTCCCCCCAGTCCACGATCGGCGTCCACTTCCCCTTCTGGGCCGCCGCCCTCACCGGCGCCGCCGCCGCGCTCGTCTTCGGCGTCGTCATCGGTGCACCCACGCTCCGCCTCCGCGGCGACTACCTGGCCATCGTGACCCTCGGTTTCGGTGAGATCTTCCGCATCACCGTCAACAACCTCAACGGCACGACCGGGCCCAACGTCACCAACGGGTCCAAGGGCGTCCCCAACATCCCCGATCTGAAGATCCTCGGCTACGACCTCGGCATCAGCCACGACCTCGTCGGCGGGCTCTCCCTGAACAGGTACGGCAACTACTACCTGCTCATGCTCCTGATCACCGCCATCGTCGTCACCGTCTTCCGCCGCTCCGCCGACTCACGTATCGGGCGCGCCTGGATCGCCATCCGCGAGGACGAGACCGCGGCCACCGCCATGGGCATCAACGGCTTCCGCGTCAAGCTCATCGCCTTCGCCCTCGGCGCCTCCCTGGCCGGCCTGGCCGGCACCATCCAGGCGCACGTCAACTACTCCATCACCCCCGAGCAGTACCAGTTCGCCGGTGCCGCACCGCCCAACTCGGCCTTCCTGGTCGCCGCGGTCATCCTCGGCGGCATGGGAACCATCAGCGGCCCGCTGATCGGCGCCTCGCTGCTCTACCTCATCCCCGCCAAGCTCCAGTTCATGAACGAGTACCAGCTCCTCCTCTTCGGTCTGGCCCTCGTCGTGCTCATGCGCCTCCGCCCGGAGGGCCTGATCGCCGACCGCAGGAAGCGGCTGGAGTTCCACGAGGACGAGGAAACCGACACGACCGACGAAGAGCCACTGCCCGAACCCCTCGGCGCCGGCAAGGCAGGGGCGTGACCCACATGACCACCACCACCCAACCGGACACCCCGAGCACGGTGCTCGCCGCGCAGGGCGTCACGATGCGCTTCGGCGGTCTCACCGCCGTGCAGTCCGTCGACCTCACGGTCAACAGCGGAGAGATCGTCGGACTGATCGGGCCCAACGGCGCCGGCAAGACCACGTTCTTCAACTGCCTCACCGGCCTCTACGTGCCGACCGAGGGCACCGTCGCCTACCGGGACAAGGTCCTCCCGCACAAGCCGCACCTCGTCACCCAGGCCGGCATCGCGCGGACCTTCCAGAACATCCGTCTCTTCCCCAACATGACGGTCCTGGAGAACGTCCTCGTCGGACGGCACACGAGGACGAGGGAAGGGCTCTGGTCCGCGCTCCTGCGCCCCCCGGGGTTCAAGAAGGCCGAAGCCGCCTCCCGTGAACGGGCCATGGAACTGCTGGAGTTCACCGGCCTCGCGGCCAAGGCCGACCACCTCTCCCGCAACCTGCCCTACGGCGAGCAGCGCAAGCTGGAGATCGCCCGCGCGCTCGCCAGCGACCCCGGACTCCTCCTGCTCGACGAGCCCACCGCCGGCATGAACCCGCAGGAGACGCGGGCCACCGAGGAACTCGTCTTCGCGATCCGCGACCAGGGCATCGCCGTCCTGGTCATCGAGCACGACATGCGGTTCATCATGAACCTCTGCGACCGGGTCGCCGTCCTGGTCCAGGGCCAGAAACTGGTCGAGGGCGACCCCCACACCGTCCAGGCGGACGAACGTGTCGTGGCCGCGTACCTCGGCACCCCCTTCGAGGGCGCCCCCGGCGACGAGGAAGCCGCCGAGGTCAGCGCCGCCGAGTCCAAGAGCACCATCAGCACCACGGAGGGGGACCCGAAGTGACCGCACTCCTCGAAGTCGAGGACCTCAGGGTCGCCTACGGCAAGATCGAAGCCGTCAAGGGCATCTCGTTCAAGATCGACGCCGGTGAGGTCGTCACCCTCATCGGGACGAACGGCGCCGGCAAGACCACCACCCTGCGCACCCTCTCCGGCCTTCTCCAACCCACCACCGGGAAGATCACGTTCGACGGTCAGAGTCTGCGCAAGACGCCGGCTCACAAGATCGTCTCCCTCGGTATGGCCCACTCCCCCGAGGGCCGGCACATCTTCCCCCGCATGACGATCGAGGACAATCTCCACCTCGGCGCCTATCTGCGGAACGACCGGCAGGGCATCGAGAAGGACATCCGGCGCGCCTACGAGCTCTTCCCCATCCTCGGGGAACGCCGCAGGCAGGCCGCGGGCACCCTGTCCGGGGGTGAGCAGCAGATGCTCGCCATGGGCCGCGCCCTGATGTCCCAGCCCAAGCTGCTCATGCTCGACGAGCCCTCCATGGGCCTCTCCCCGATCATGATGCAGAAGATCATGTCGACCATCGCCGAGCTGAAGTCCCAGGGCACCACCATCCTGCTGGTCGAGCAGAACGCCCAGGCGGCCCTCTCCCTCGCCGACCACGGGCATGTGATGGAGGTCGGCAACATCGTCCTGTCCGGCTCCGGGCAGGACCTGCTGCACGACGAGTCGGTGCGCAAGGCGTACCTCGGCGAGGACTAGCTCCGTCGGAGTACGGCTCCCGCCGGGAGCCGTACTCCGGCCGCTCCCGCCGGCCGCTCCCGCCGGTCGCCCCCTTCCGGTGGACCCCTCCGGCCGGCCCCTTCCGGCGGCCCTTCCAGCCGGTCCCGTCCGGGGCTCCTCAGGCAGGCGCCGCTTCCGGTACGACGAGGCCCGCGTGCCCCTTTCCGGGGACGCGGGCCTCGTGCTGCTCCGTCTGCGGGGAGCGGTTCAGCTCCCCTTGGCGGCCTTCTTCTCCTCCGCGTCCGCGATGACCGCCTCCGCGACCTGCTGCATGGACATCCGCCGGTCCATCGACGTCTTCTGGATCCACCGGAACGCGGCCGGCTCCGTCAGCCCGTACTCGGTCTGGAGGATCGACTTCGCCCGGTCCACCAGCTTCCGGGTCTCCAACCGCAGCGTGAGGTCGGCGACCTCGTTCTCCAGTTCCTTCAGCTCCGTGAAGCGGGAGACCGCCATCTCGATCGCCGGGACCACGTCGCTCTTGCTGAACGGCTTGACCAGGTACGCCATCGCACCGGCGTCCCGGGCCCGCTCGACCAGGTCGCGCTGGGAGAAGGCGGTGAGCATCAGCACCGGCGCGATGCGCTCCTCGGCGATCTTCTCGGCTGCGGAGATGCCGTCCAGCTTGGGCATCTTGACGTCCAGGATCACCAGGTCCGGCCTGTGCTCACGGGACAGTTCGACGGCCTGCTCGCCGTCGCCGGCCTCGCCGACCACGGTGTAGCCCTCCTCCTCCAGCATCTCCTTGAGATCGAGCCGGATCAGGGCCTCGTCCTCGGCGATGACGACACGGGTCGTCAGCGGAGGCACGTGCGACTTGTCGTCGTCGGGCGCGTCCACGGGCTGGGGCGACTCGGGGGAGGTCACTGAGGCTCCTTGGTCCAGGCAGGCAGATACTGCTCCCAAGAGCCTACCTAGCTGCGGTATGGTGGACGGGCAGCGGGTCGTGCGTGATCTTCGATTCGCAGGAGCTCCGGTAGTCCAATCGGCAGAGACGATACCCTCAAAAGGTATTCAGTGTGGGTTCGAATCCCACCCGGGGCACTTTTCCTTCAATTCCAAGACCTTGCCTGATAGGCGACTCGCACCCGCGCCCCCGCCTCGCCCGCAGCCCGACCGCACCCCGCCCGATCTCGGCGGTGGGCCGTGCCGGCGCCCCGGAGCCCTGCGGAGCGGCGCCCGCTCGACCCGCCCGGATCGGGAAGCCCGGATCGGACCGGGGAGCCGGCCACGAGCGGGGAAGCCCCGGACACGAACCCCGCACGCACCGGGCCGTGGAGCCGCTACCCGGGGCTTACGTCCTCGCCGATGCGGTGGACCCGGACCAGGTTCGTGGTGCCGGAGACCCCGGGAGGCGAACCGGCCGTGATGACCACCGTGTCGCCCTTCTCGCAGCGCCCGGTCTTCAGCAGCAGCTCGTCGACCTGCTCCACCATCGCGTCCGTGGAGCCGGCCTGCGGACCGAGGAACGTCTCGACGCCCCAGGTCAGGCTGAGCTGCGAGCGGGTCGCCGGGTCCGGGGTGAAGGCCAGCACCGGAATCGGGGAACGGTAGCGGGACAGCCGGCGGGCGGTGTCGCCGGACTGGGTGAAGGCGACGAGGAACCGGGCGCCGAGGAAGTCGCCCATCTCCGCGGCGGCGCGGGCGACGGCACCGCCCTGGGTGCGGGGCTTCCCGCGCTCGGTGAGCGGGGTGAGTCCTCGGGCGAGCACGTCCTCCTCCGCCGCCTCGACGATCCTCGCCATGGTCTGCACCGTCTCGACGGGGTACTTGCCGACGCTGGTCTCGCCGGACAGCATGACGGCGTCCGTGCCGTCGATGACGGCGTTGGCGACGTCGCTGGCCTCGGCACGGGTGGGGCGGGAGTTGTCGATCATCGAGTCGAGCATCTGGGTGGCGACGATGACCGGTTTGGCGTTGCGCTTGGCGAGCTTGATCGCGCGCTTCTGCACCATCGGGACCTGTTCGAGCGGCATTTCCACGCCGAGGTCGCCGCGGGCGACCATGACCCCGTCGAACGCCGCCACGATGTCGTCGATCGCCTCCACCGCCTGCGGCTTCTCGACCTTGGCGATGACGGGCAGGTGGCGGTCCTCCTCGGCCATGATGCGGTGGACGTCGAGGGCGTCACGGCCGCTGCGCACGAAGGACAGCGCAATGGCGTCGAAGCCGGTGCGCAGGGCCCAGCGCAGGTCCTCCTCGTCCTTCTCGGACAGCGCGGGCACGGAGACGGCGACGCCGGGGAGGTTGAGCCCCTTGTGGTCGGAGACCACGCCGCCCTCGACGACCCTGGTGTGCACCCGGGGGCCGTCCACGTGGGTGACCTCGAGGCAGACCCTGCCGTCGTCGACCAGGATGCGCTCGCCGGGGCTGACGTCCTCGGCGAGGCCGGCATAGGTGGTGCCGCACTGTTCGTGGGTGCCTTCGGCGCCCGGTTCGACGGTGACGGCGAACGTGTCCCCGCGTTCGAGGAGTACGGGCCCCTCGGCGAAGCGGCCGAGCCGAATCTTCGGGCCTTGAAGGTCGGCGAGGACCCCGACGCTGCGGCCGGCCTCGTCTGCCGCCTTGCGGACGCGGTGGTAGCGCTCCTCGTGCTCGGCGTGGGTGCCGTGGCTGAGGTTGAAGCGGGCGACGTCCATACCGGCCTCGACCAGCGCTTTGATCTGGTCGTATGAATCGGTGGCGGGTCCCAGGGTGCAGACGATCTTTGCTCGGCGCATACGTCGACCCTACGACCTACCCACCGGTAGAGATTTGGTCGTGCATGACGACTCAAGGACCTTTGGGTGAAGCACTCTTGACAAGTGTTGAAGTGTGCGCCGGAATGCTCCGATGAGCGCGCTGCGGCGTACGGTGCACGGCGCACGCCCGTGCGTACGCGATACGCACCCGGCCCGGGCACCGCACCGCCCCGCTACCTGCCGTCGGCGAGCGGGGTGAGCGCCTGGGCCCGCCGGGCCGGGGGGATCTGCGGCTGCTGCTCGAGTCCGAAGCTGGTGAAGGCGGTTCGGCCGGGCAGCGGACAGGACTCCTCGCCGGTGACGGTGTTGAGGATGGTGGCACTGCGCCAGGCCGCCAGACCGAGGTCGGGAGCGCCGACACCGTGGCTGTGGCGCTCGGCGTTCTGGACGTACACCGCTCCGGAGACGGCCGGGTCGAGAACGAGGCGGAACTGCGCGTCGACCCGGAGGCGGTCGCTGCCGTCGCGGCGCAGATAGGGGTCGAGGCCGGAGAGAAGCGGGGTGAGGGGACGCTCGCGGTAGCCGGTGGCGAGGACCACGGCGTCGGTGCCGAGGCGGCTGCGGGTGCCCTGGTCGACGTGTTCGAGGTGCAGTTCGACCCTGGTGGTGGCGAGGCGTCCCGCGGTGCGCACCCGGACGCCCGGGATGAGGACGGCGTCGGGCCAGCCGCCGTCCAGGGTGCGCCGGTACAGCTCCTCGTGGACGGCGGCCAGGGTCTCCGCGTCGACGGCCTTGTGGAGCTGCCACTGACCGGCGAGGAGACGGTCGCGGACGGGCTCGGTGAGGCCGTGGAAGAACCGGCTGTAGTCGGGGGTGAAGTGTTCGAGGCCGAGCTTGGAGTACTCCATGGGCGCGAAGGCGGGAGTGCGGCCGATCCAGTGCAGCCGCTCCCGGCCGGCGGGGCGGTGGCGGAGGAGGTCGAGGAAGACCTCGGCACCGGTCTGTCCGGAGCCGACGACGGTGACGTGCTCGGCGGCGAGGAGCGCGTCGCGGTGGGCGAGGTAGTCGGCGGCGTGCAGGACGGGGACGCCGGGGGCGTCGACGAGGGGCTTGAGGGGGGCGGGGACGTGGGGTTCGGTGCCGACACCGAGAACGACGTTCCTGGTGTGTGTCCGGCCCAGTGCCTCCGCCTGCCCCTCGGCGTCGAGTTGGGTGAAGTCGACCTCGAAGAGACCGTGTTCGGGGTTCCAGCGGACGGCGTCGACGTGGTGGCGGAAGTGCAGCCCGGGAAGCCGGCCGGCGACCCAGCGGCAGTAGTCGTCGTACTCGGCACGGGGGATGTGCAGCCGCTCGGCGAAGTAGAAGGGGAAGAGGCGGTCCCGGCTCCTCAGGTAGTTGAGGAAGCTCCAGGGGTTGGCGGGGTCGGCGAGGGTGACGAGGTCGGCGAGGAAGGGGACCTGGACGCGGGCCCCGTCGATCAGCAGACCGGGGTGCCAGTGGAAGGCGGGCTGCTGCTCGTAGAAGGCGGTGTCGAGCCCGGTGAGGGGATGGGCGAGGGCGGCCAGGGAGAGGTTGAAGGGGCCGATGCCGACGCCGACGAGGTCGCGGGGGGTGTCGGGCGTGGTGGGTGGGGGGTTGGTCATCTGGGGGCGTTCCCTTCGGGGCGGGTGGCGCGGGTGGCCTCGCGCACGTGGTCCAGCAGCCGGCCGAGGTCGTCGCTGGTCGAGAGGGGGTTGAGGAGGGTGGCCTTCAGCCAGAGCCGGCCCTCCGGACGGGCGCGGCCGAGGACGGCGTGGCCGCGGGCGAGCAGGTGGCGGCGCACCGCGGCGGTGTGGGCGTCGGTGCTGCCGCGGGGGCGGAAGAGGACGGTGCTGAGGGTGGGCCGCCGGTAGAGCCGGAGGTCGGGCCGGGCGGCGACGAGGTCGGCGAGGGTGTGGGCCCGGCCGATGACCTGGTCGACGAGGGCCGCGAGGCCGGTGCGGCCGAGCGTCCTGAAGGTGACCGCGATCTTCAGGGCGTCGGGGCGCCGGCTGGTGCGCAGGGAGCGGCCGAGGAGGTCGGGCAGGCCGGCTTCCGTGTCGTCCTCGGCGTTGAGGTACCCGGTGCGGTGGCGGAGCGCTTCGAGGTCGGCGGCCGCGCGGATGGCGAGGAATCCGGCCGCGATGGGTTGCCAGCCGAGTTTGTGCAGGTCCAGGGCGACGGTGTCGGCCTGTTCGAGGCCGTCGAGTGCGCTGCGGTGCGTGGGGCTGAACAGGAGGGGAGCGGCGTAGGCGGCGTCGATGTGCAGGCGCGCCTGGTGTGCGCGGCACAGTGCGGCGATCTCGGGGAGCGGGTCGATGAGTCCGGCGTCGGTGGTGCCCGCGGTGGCGGCGACCAGGACCGGGCCGCGGACCCGGCGGAGGGCGTCGGCCAGCGCGGCGGCGTCGAGGGTGCCGGCCGGGGCCGGCAGTGCGAGGGGCTCGGGGAGCCCGAGGAGCCAGGCCGCCCGGGGCAGGGAGTGGTGCGCGTTGGCGGCGTGCAGGAGGCGGAGGCGGGAGCCGTGCGCCTCCCGGGCGAGCAGCAGGGCGAGCTGGTTGGACTCCGTGCCGCCGGTGGTGACCAGCGCGTCCGCCATACCCGTCTGCTCGGCCACGGCGCGGGTGACCAGGTCCTCGAGCGCGGAGGCGGCGGGAGCCTGGTCCCAGGAGTCGAGGGAGGGGTTGAGTGCGCTGGCGGCGAGGTCGGCTGCGGTGGCGACGGCGAGGGGCGGGCAGTGCAGGTGGGCCGTGCACAGGGGGTGCGCGGGGTCGGCGGCCCCCTCGGCGAGCGCGGTGACGAGGGTACGCAGGGCGGTGGGGTCGCCGTGCTCGGGCAGGAGGTCGCCGACGGTGTCACGCAGGCGGGCGGCGACGGCGGCCGGGCCGCCGGCGGGGAGCGGGCCGGGGCGGGCGAGGGTGCCGCGGTGGAGAGCGTCCAGGACGGTTTCGAGCAACGGCCAGAGGGCGTGGGGGCCTTGGGGGCCGGAAGCGAGGGGCGGCGTGCTCATGGGTTCTCCGGGCGGGCGCGGGGCTTTCAGCTTGTCCGCGGTGGGGGTGCGGTGTCCGGAGAGTGCGACGAGCGCAACCCGAAAGGGGGTACTGCGGCGTGCCCGGAGCCGGGCGGCAGGCTCGCAGCCGGGCGGCGGGGCCGTGGGCGGGCGGCGGGCGCGCAGCCGGGTGACGGGGGCGTGGGTGGGCGGCCGCGCGGGAGCGGGGCGCGGCCCGGGGGCGCGCGGGCGGCACGGGAACGGTGCCGGAGAGCACGGGAGGGGCCGAGGCCCTTCCCGGTACCCACCGGTGCGGCGGGTACCGGGAAGAGCGGCCGGGAAGGCGCGGCGCGCCACCGGCGTCCCGAACGCCCGGGAGCGGCGCGGTGCCGCCGCGGGGCTGCTACGCGGCGTCCCTGACCCGCAGGGCGCGGGCGAGGTCGTCGAGCTGGTCGGCGAGCTTGCGGCGCAGTGCGGGGATCGGCCCGGAGCGGCGCAGGCACTCCTCGCCCAGGCGGACGGTGTCGGCGTCGACCGCGTGCACGGGGAAGGCCCAGCGGCCGGCGGCGTCGGCGATGGCGGGTCCGCGGCGGGCGGCGACGGCGACGGCGTCCTCGAAGTAGCGGGGCACGTAGTCGCCGAGCAGCTCGGCCTGCTCGGGCTGCCAGAAGCCCTGGGCCGTCGCGGTGAACAGGTAGTTGGACAGGTCGTCGCGGCTGAACATCGCCTCCCAGGCCGCCTCCTTCGCCGCGGGGTCGGGCAGTGCGGCGCGGCAGCGGGCGGCGCCCTCCCGGCCGGTGGCGCTGGGGTCGCGGTCGAGCTCGGCGGCGATGGCGGCCTCGTCGGTGGCGCCGAGTACGGCGAGGCGGGCGAGGATGCGCCAGCGCAGTTCGGGGTCGAGCTCGGGGCCGCCGGGGACGGTGCCCTCGGTGAGCCAGGCGTGGATGCCGTCGGGCCGGGCGGCGGTGTCGATGGCGTGCCGCACGGCGACCAGGCGCAGTCCGGGGTGGTCGCCGTCCTCGGTGCGGCGGATGAGGTCGCGGCACAGGGAGGAGACGGTGGCCAGGGCGGTGGGCCGTCTTTCGGCGCCGCTGTAGCGGTCCGCGATGTGGGTGGCGGCGAAGGTGAGGACGCCGTCCACGAGCGCGAGATCGGTCTCGTGGGGGAGATGGGCGCGGGCGGTGTCCAGATAGGCCGAGGCGGGGAGTTCGCCGTCCCGGACGGTGTCGCGCAGCGTGTTCCAGACGACGGCGCGGGTGAGGGGGTCGGGGAGCCCGGACAGGTGGGTTCGCAGGGTGCGGTGGGCGTCGGGATCGAAGCGGACCTTGGCGTAGGTGAGGTCGCCGTCGTTGAGGACGAGCAGCGCGGGGCGCTTGCCGATGGGGACGGCTCCGCTGCCGGGCACGTCGAGGTCGAGGCGGTTGCGGAGGGTGAGCCGGCCCTCGTCGGCGAGGTCGACGTCGTACAGGCCCGCGGCGACGCGGTGCGGGCGGTCGCCGGCGTGGTCGACGGTGAGGGTGCAGGTGCCGTGGTCGCCGGTGCGGATCCGGGGGGTGAGGGTGTCGACCCCGGTGGTGCGCAGCCAGGCGTCGGCCCAGGCGTGGACGTCGCGTTCGGTGCTGGAGGCGAGCGAGTCGATGAAGTCGGCGAGGGTGGCGTTGGCGAAGCTGTGCCGTGCGAAGTGGGTGTTGATACCGGCGAGGAAGTCCTTCTCGCCCAGCCAGGTGACGAGTTGGCGGAGCGCGGAGGCGCCCTTGGCGTAGGAGATGCCGTCGAAGTTCAGGAGGGCGGAGGCGGTGTCGGGGACGTCGTCGGGGGCGACCGGGTGGGTGGTGGGCCGCTGGTCGGCGTCGTATCCCCAGGTCTTGCGGGCGACCGCGAAGTCGGTCCAGGTCTCGGTGAAGCGGGTGGCCTCGGTGAGGGTCTGGTAGCCCATGTACTCGGCGAAGGACTCGTTGAGCCAGATGTCGTCCCACCACTTGAGGGTGACGAGGTCGCCGAACCACATGTGGGCCATCTCGTGGGCGATGACCATGGCGCGCGTCTGGCGTTCGGTGTCGGTGACGGCGGAGCGGTAGACGAACTCGTCGCGGAAGGTGACGAGCCCGGGGTTCTCCATGGCGCCGGCGTTGAACTCGGGGACGAAGGCCTGGTCGTAGGAGTCGAACGGGTAGGGCTGTTCGAACTTCTCGTGGTACCGGTCGAAGCAGGCGCGGGTGATGTCGAGGATCTCCTCGGCGTCGTCGTCCAGGTGGGGGGCGAGGGAGCGCCGGCAGTGCAGGGCGAAGGGCAGTCCGCGGTGCTCGGTGCGGACGGAGTGCCAGGGGCCCGCGGCGACGGCCACGAGGTAGGTGGACAGCGGCGGCGTGGTGGCGGCCCGCCAGCGTCCGCCGCCGAGGTGTTCGGTGCTGCTGTTGCAGAGGACGGTCCAGCCTTCGGGGGCGGTGACGGTCAGGTCGAAGGCGGCCTTGAGGTCCGGCTGGTCGAAGGCGGCGAAGACGCGCTGGACGTCCTCCATGAACAGCTGGGTGTAGACGTAGGTCTCGCCGTCGCTGGGATCGGTGAAGCGGTGCATGCCCTCGCCGGTGCGGGAGTAGCGCATGGTGGCGTGCAGGTGCAGTTCGTGCTCGCCTGCGGGGAGGTCCCTCAGGGGCAGCCGGTTGCCGTCGAGGCTGCCGGGGTCGAGGGGCTGTCCGTCGAGGGTGGCGGAGTGCAGCGTGGCGGGCCTGACCTCGACGAACGTGTCCGTGCTGCCCTGGTCGGCGCGGGCGGTGAACCGGATGGCGGTGCGGGAGTCGAAGGTCTCGTCCCCGGTGGTGAGGTCGAGTTCGACGGTGTAGCGGTGGACGTCGAGGAGCTGGGCACGGGTCTGCGCTTCGTCGCGCGTCAGTACGGACATGCAGGACATGCTGCACGATGGGGCTGACCGGGCACAGGGGCGGATCGGAACGCGCTCTTTGTCGGGTCCGGCGCGTGCGCCGTCCGCGCGCCGCGAGGTCGGGGGCGGGGTCCGCTGCCGGGCGGCCGGGACCGGCCCTGCGGGGTCAGCGGGCCGTCGGGGTGTGGCCGGCCGCGGTGTCGTCGGCGATGCTCTCGTGGTGGCGGATGACCTCCGCGATGATGAAGTTGAGGAACTTCTCGGCGAACGCGGGGTCGAGTTTGGCGCTCTCGGCGAGGGAGCGCAGCCGGTCGATCTGGCGGGCCTCGCGGGCCGGGTCGGCGGGCGGCAGCCGGTGGGCGGCCTTGAGGTGGCCGACCTGCTGGGTGCACTTGAAGCGTTCGGCGAGCATGTGGACGACGGCGGCGTCGATGTTGTCGATGCTGTCGCGCAGCCGGGCGAGCTCGGCGTGCACGGCGGGGTCGGCGTCGTCGGTGCCGGTGGTGCTGGTGGTCATGGGCGACCACCCTAATGCGTGGCCGGGCCCGGTTCGTTCGGCGAGGATCCGCCCGGCCGTGCGTACAGTGGTCTCGGGTCGAGGGCGTCTTGGGGGTACGGGCGTGGCGGACGGCGGACCGGTGGAGCACGGGTACCCGCATCTGGAGACGGTGCGGGCGGCGGTCACGGCGCTGTACCGGAGGTTGTCCGGGGACTCGATCCGGACGTTCGGGAGCAGCGTGGCGCCGGCCGACGTGGCGTTCTGCGACACCGACGACCTCTACCTCGGTGCGCAGCGGGTGGCGCGGGAGCTGGTGCGCCACTACCGGTTGCCGGACGCGCGGCTGGTCGTGTCGTTCCGGGAGATGACGCACGCGGCGAACGTGGAACTGACGGCCGGCCCGGAGTACTTCGTGGAGCTGAACGACCGGTTCCGCACGCATCGCCGGGACATCGGGGCCGCCCTGGCGCACGAGATCATGCACGTGTACCTGCACCGGCTGGACCTGGCGTTCCCGGGCACCCGGGACAACGAGATCCTCACGGACACCGCGACGACGTACCTGGGGGCGGGCTGGCTCCTGCTGGACGCCTTCCGGGAGGACGCGGTGTCCTCGCAGAAGCTCGGCTACCTCACGCCGGAGGAGTTCGGCTACGTGCTGGCCAAGCGGGCCCTGCTGCTCGGTGAGGACCCCGCACCGTGGTTCACCAGTCCGCAGGCGTACACGGCGTACGTGAAGGGCGGTGAGCGGGCGCGGCTGGACGCGCGGCAGCCGCCGCTGACCGCGGCGGGCTGGGCGGGGCGGCGGCGGTACGCGCGGGACCGGCGGCATGCGCTGGAGGGCGGTGCGGCGCCGGCGGCGGACGCGCCCTACGCGTTCACGGCACCGGAGCGGGGGCCGCTGCGGGTGACGTTCGCCTGCCCGACCTGCTTCCAGCGGATCAGGGTGCCGGTGCAGGGACGGGCGCGGGTGCGGTGCGGTCTGTGCCGGACGGTGCTGGAGTGCGACACCTGACGCCGGTCCGGCGGAACACGCCGTCGGCGGAACGGATGACCGCCGGTCGTCCGCGGCCCCGGGTCGACCGGGCAGGCGGTGCGGCGGGATGCCGGGGCCGGCTGTCGCCGCGGCCCCGGGCGGGTCCCCCCGGTGGCGGGGGGTCAGGGCGCGGGGACGATGCCCCGGGCCCGGGCGGCCGAGAGCCAGCCGGGGAACTCCCGGACCAGCCGGTCGTAGAGGTCGGCGTCGGAGACCCTGCGCGGGTCGGTGCCGGCGTGGAAGAAGCCCGCGTTGTCGACCGCGCGCCGGCCGGGGACCGGCAACTCGTCGAGCCTGCGCAGGAAGTCGAACTGCTTGCTGTGCGGGTCGCCGAAGCCGATGAACTGCCAGAACATCGGCAGCCGGGCCGCCTTGCACAGGTACCGCTCCGCGGCGGCCTTGTCGATCGGCCCGCCGTCGGTCTGGAAGACGACGAGGGCGGGGTCCCGGGCGCCGCTGTCGAGGTAGTGGTCGATGACGGCGTCGATGGCCAGGTGGTAGCTGGTCCTGCCCATGTGGCCGAGCCCGGCCGCGATGCGTTCGATGCGGCCGCGGTGGTCGGCGAGGGCGATGTCGGTGACGGCGTCGATGTCGGTGGAGAAGAAGACGACGGGGACGGTGCCGTCGTCGTCGAGGTGCGCGGACAGACCCAGCACCCGGTCGGCGAGCGCCTGGACGCTGCCGTCGCGGTAGTAGGGCCGCATGGAGCCGGAGTAGTCGACGACCAGGTAGACGGCGGCCCGTTGGCCGGACAGTCCGTGCTCGGCGAGTGAGGCGCCGGCGCTCTTGTACAGACTGACCAGTGCGGGTGCGGTCTGCTCCATCTTGGTCAGGCTGATCGCGGACACCCGGGCTCCCCCCTGTCGCACCCGGATGTCGCACCGGGACGTTCCTGGACCGGGTGCCGAGCGTACGCCAGTCGCCACCCTGCTCCGCGTCCGCTCCCCCGGGTTGGCTATCTTGTTCGGCGCCGTCCCCACCGGCTCATCGTCCGTTCCGTCGCTGCATGCCCGAGGAGCCGGCCGTGGATACCGAATCCACCGTCACGACGTGCTACCGCCATCCGAAGGTCGAGTCGTACGTCCGCTGCACCCGCTGTGACCGCTTCATCTGCCCCGGCTGCATGCGCGAGGCGGCGGTCGGCCACCAGTGCGTGGAGTGCGTGAAGGAGGGTTCACGCTCGGTCCGGCAGGCCCGCACGGTCTTCGGCGGGCGGGTCTCGGCGGTGCCGGCGGTGACGTACGCGCTGATCGCACTGAACCTGCTGGCGTACGTGGCCGAGTTGGCGCTGCCGGATCTGGTGGACCGGTTCGCGATGCTCGGGGCCCCGGCGCCCGGCCGGGTGTGGGCGGGTGTCGCGCACGGGGAGTGGTACCGGCTGGTGACCGGCGCGTTCCTGCACCTGTCGGCCCGCGGGAACCCCCTCGGGATCCTGCACCTGGTGCTGAACATGGCGGCGCTGTGGAGCGTGGGCCGCCAGGTGGAGCCGCAGCTCGGCCGGACGCGGTTCGGCGCGCTCTTCCTGCTGTCGGTGCTCGGCGGCTCGGTGGCGGTGCTGCTGCTGGCACCCCGGGAGTACACGGTGGGTGCCTCCGGCGGCATCTTCGGCGTGGCCGCCGCCGCTTTCGTCTTCGCCCGCCGTCCGGGCGGCCGGGGCGTCGACCCCGGCATGGCGCTGCTGCTGGTGTGGCTGCTCGTCTCCGCCCGTTTCACGTCCTGGGAGGCCCACGTGGGCGGTCTGGTCACGGGGGCCGTGGTGGCGGTGGCGTACGCTTACGCGCCACGTGGCAGGCGGCGGGGGCTCGTCCAGGCGGGCGTGTGCACCGCGGTGCTGGTGGTGCTGGTGCTGTGCGCGTGGGGCAAGGTGTCCGAGTTGACGGGAGGAGCGGCCTGAGCCGGGCCGCGCGGTGAGTGCCATGAAACGTGCCGGTTGTCTGCTGCTGGCCGCTCTACCCGTGCTGGCGGGCGCGCTGTACTACTTCTTCGGTGCCGCGGTGCTCAAGGACGCCGCGGCCCCGGTCACACCCAGCGCCGCGGCCTCCCAGGAGTCCCGCAAGGACGCCAAGGCGCGGGCCGAGGACTCCGCAGAGAAGCAGCGCGCGGAGGACGCCCAGGTGATCGCCGACGCTCCGCCCGGGCTGGCCGCCCCCGACAAGAAGGAGCTGGCCCAGAAGATCGTGGCGACCGCCGAGAACTCCACCCTGGACTGGCGCAGCACCTACGGATCGATCCAGGACATCGGGGACGGTCAGGGCTACACGGCGGGCATCGTCGGCTTCTGCACCGGTACGCACGATCTGCTGACGCTGGTCGAGCGGTACACGAAGGACCATCCCGACAACGGGTTGGCGCGCTACCTGCCGGCCCTGCACAAGGTCGACGGCACCGCCTCGCACGAGGGCCTGGATCCCGGGTTCAAGGCCGCCTGGAAGGCGGAGGCCAAGGTTCCGGCGTTCCGTCGGGCGCAGGAGGAGGAACGCGACCGCGTCTACTTCAAGCCGTCGGTCCGGCTGGCGAAGCTGGACGGCCTGGGCACGCTGGGCCAGTTCATCTACTTCGACGCGATGGTGTTCCACGGCCCCGGCGTGTCCGGGGCGAGCTTCTACGCACTCCGCGAGCGGGCGATGCAGAAGGCGGAACTGCCCTCCGACGGCGGGGACGAGAAGGCGTATCTGACCGCCTTCCTCGACGTCGGCCGGGTGGCCATGAAGGAGCGCCGGACGACGATCGACACCTCCCGCATCGACACCGCCCAGCGGCGGTTCCTGAAGGCCGGCAACATGGAGTTGCGGACGCCGCTGGTGTGGTCGATGTACGGGGAGACCTACCGGGTGCCGTGAGTTCCCCGCGTGCGGGCGGCGCCCCGCGTGCGGGCGGCGCCCCGCGTGCGGGCGGCGCCCCGCGTGCGGGCGGCGCCCGGGGCGAGGTTGCCGGGGCCGTGGCGGCCGCGGTCCCTCCGGCGCCCCCGTGGCCGGCCGGGGTACGGGCCGGTCGACGTCACCGAAGCCTCTCGCGAAGGGGTGCCCGGCAGCGAACGCAGGGTGTCCGGAAGGAGGACCGCGGTGGGCGCCGGGGGCGGGCCCCGGCAGGCGATCCTCCTGCCGGTTGCGGCGGCCGGTCTCAGTCGGGACGCTTGGCCATGACGACCAGGCCCGGCCCGCTGTACTCCTCCGGGGGGAGCCGGAGTTCGGCGACCACGTGCAGGCCGGCCCGCTCGATCAGCTCCACGAACCGTTCCGGCTGCCATTTGTGCGTCGTCCAGCGAACGGGTACGCCGCCGTACGCGTCGGTGCGCACCACGTCCTCGTCCCCGACGTGCGTCCCGGTGATGAAGTGCCCGCCCGGCTTCAACGCGCTCGCGAACAGGGCGAGAACCTGGGGCAGGAGGTCGCGCGGGAGGTTGAAGAGCGACCACCAGCCGAGCACACCGCCGAGGGACGCCTCGTCGAGTTCGAGGTCGGTGGCGGAGGCGACGCCGAAGCGGCACTGCGGATGGAGACGACGCGCGTTCTCGATCATGCGGGGCGAGAGGTCGACCCCGGACACGTCGAGTCCGCGTTCGGCGAGGTAGGCGGTCACGGTTCCGGGTCCGCAGCCGACGTCGAGGACGGGCCCGAGCCCGCTCACCGTGTCGGCGAAGGCGTCGATCGACGCCTTGAGCCAGGGATGGCGGCGGATGTCGCCGACCCCCGTCGTCACCACCATGTGGGCGTAGTTGTCGGCCACCCGGTCGTAGGAGTCACGAACCACGTCGAGATCGGCCGGGCGGTCGATGCGGTGTGCGCGCATCCGCCCACGATAGAGCCGCACCGCGAAGCGGGGAGCGGCGGGGCGGTCGGCGCCGTGTCGGTGAGCACGGCGCGCCGTTGCCCGCGGGGCGTTGAGGCGCTCTCCGGCGCGCGGCGGGCCCCGCGCCGGGCCGGCGTTCCGGGCCGGAAAAGGCGGCGGCGCCTGCCCGGTGTCCGGTCGGGGACGATGGGTCAGGCGCTGCCTGTGTTCCGTACGCCGTTGTACGGGACGTCTTTGCGGGTGCCGGTCAGACCGCCAGTGCGCGGTCCGTCGGGCGGATCGGCGCCGGCAGGTCGCTGGCACCGGTCAGTTCGCGGTCGACACCGCGGGCGGCGGAGCGGCCCTCGGCGATCGCCCACACGATGAGCGACTGGCCGCGGCCCGCGTCACCGGCGACGAACACGCCCGGCACGTTGGTCCGGAAGTCGGCGTCACGGGCGATGTTACCGCGCTCGTCGAGCTCCAGGCCGAACTGCTCCACCAGTCCGTTGTCCCGGTCGGTGCCGGTGAAGCCCATGGCGAGGGTGACCAGCTGGGCGGGGATCTTCCGCTCGGTGCCCGGCTTCGGGGTCAGCCTGCCGTCGACGAACTCCACCTCGGTGAGGTGCAGCCACTGCACGTTGCCGTCCTCGTCGCCCTCGAAGTGGGTGGTCGACACGGCGTAGACCCGCTCGCCGCCCTCCTCGTGGGCGCTGGTCACCTTGTACAGCATGGGGAAGGTGGGCCAGGGCTGGGCGACCGGGTCCCGCTCGTCGTTCGGGCGGGGCATGATCTCCAGCTGGGTGACCGAGGCGGCGCCCTGGCGGTGGGCGGTGCCCACGCAGTCGGCGCCGGTGTCGCCGCCGCCGATGACGACCACGTGCTTGCCCTTCGCCGAGATCGGCGCGGTGACGTAGTCGCCCTCCTGGACCTTGTTCGACAGCGGCAGGTACTCCATGGCCTGGTGGATGCCGTTCAGCTCACGGCCCGGGACCGGCAGGTCGCGGGCGGTGGTGGCACCGACGGCCAGCACGACCGCGTCGTACCGCTTCTTCAGGTCGGTCGCCTTCAGGTCGCGGCCGATCTCCACCCCGGTGCGGAAGCGGGTGCCCTCCGCGCGCATCTGCTCGATACGGCGGTTGATGTGCCGCTTCTCCATCTTGAACTCGGGGATGCCGTACCGCAGCAGGCCCCCGACGCGGTCCGCGCGCTCGTAGACGGCGACGGTGTGGCCGGCCCGGGTGAGCTGCTGGGCCGCGGCCAGGCCGGCCGGGCCGGAGCCGACGACGGCGACGGTCTTGCCGGACAGGCGCTCCGGGATCTGCGGGGCCACGTCCCCGCTCTCCCACGCCTTGTCGATGATGGAGACCTCGACGTTCTTGATGGTCACCGGCGGCTGGTTGATGCCGAGCACGCACGCTGACTCGCACGGTGCCGGGCAGAGGCGTCCGGTGAACTCCGGGAAGTTGTTGGTGGCGTGCAGGCGCTCGGACGCCGCCGACCAGTCCTCGCGGTAGGCGTAGTCGTTCCACTCGGGGATCAGGTTCCCCAGCGGGCAGCCGTTGTGGCAGAACGGGATGCCGCAGTCCATGCACCGGCTGGCCTGCTTGGAGATGATCGGCAGCAGGGAGCCGGGGACGTAGACCTCGTTCCAGTCCCTCGTGCGCTCCTCCACCGGACGGGACTTGGCGACCTCGCGGCCGTGGTTCAGAAAGCCCTTCGGGTCAGCCATTGATCGCCGCCTCCATCATCTTCTCGTGGGTCTCGGACTCGGAGAGACCGGCTCGCTCGGCGGCGTCCTTGGCGGCGAGCACTGCCTTGTAGGTACCGGGGATGATCTTGCTGAAGCGCTGGGCCGCGGTGTCCCACTCCGCCAGGAGCTTCTCGGCGACCGTGGAACCGGTCTCCTCCCGGTGGCGGCGCACCACGTCGTGCAGCCACTGCCGGTCGGCCTCGTCGAGCGGCTCGACGGCGCCGAGGTTGCCGGCGTTGACGTTGTCGCGGTCCAGGTCGATGACGTAGGCGACGCCGCCCGACATGCCGGCGGCGAAGTTGCGGCCGGTCTCGCCGAGGACGACCGCCCGGCCGCCGGTCATGTACTCGCAGCCGTGGTCGCCCACGCCCTCGGAGACGACCAGCGCGCCGGAGTTGCGGACGCAGAACCGCTCGCCGACCTTGCCGCGCAGGAACAGCTCGCCGCCGGTGGCGCCGTAGGCGAGGGTGTTGCCGGCGATGGTCGAGTACTCGGCGAGGTGGTCGGCCTCGCGGTCCGGGCGGACCACGACCCGGCCGCCGGACAGGCCCTTGCCGACGTAGTCGTTGGCGTCGCCCTCCAGGCGCAGCGTGACGCCGCGCGGCACGAACGCGCCGAAGGACTGGCCGGCGGAGCCGGTGAAGGTGATGTCGACGGTGTCGTCGGGCAGGCCCGCGCCGCCGAACTTCTTCGTCACCTCGTGGCCGAGCATGGTGCCGACCGTGCGGTTGATGTTGCGGATGGCGACCTGGGCGCGCACCGGCTGGGCGTCCTGCGCGGAGTCCGCGGCGAGCGCGTCGGCGGCGAGCTTGATCAGCTCGTTGTCCAGCGCCTTCGCAAGGCCGTGGTCCTGCTCGACGAGCTGGTGGCGTGCCGCGCCCTCGGGCAGTTCCGGGACGTGGAACAGCGGCGCCAGGTCCAGCCCCTGGGCCTTCCAGTGGTTCACCGCGCGGGTCACGTCGAGGGTCTCGGCACGGCCGACGGCCTCGTCGATCGAGCGGAAGCCCAGTTCGGCGAGGAGCTCGCGGACCTCCTCGGCGATGAACCGGAAGAAGTTCACCACGTACTCGGCCTTGCCGGAGAACCGGTCCCTCAGGGTCGGGTTCTGGGTGGCGATGCCGACCGGGCAGGTGTCCAGGTGGCAGACGCGCATCATGACGCAGCCGGAGACGACGAGGGGGGCGGTCGCGAAACCGAACTCCTCGGCGCCCAGCAGGGCGGCGATGACGACGTCCCGGCCGGTCTTGAGCTGGCCGTCGGTCTGCACGACGATGCGGTCGCGCAGGCCGTTGAGCAGCAGCGTCTGCTGGGTCTCGGCGAGGCCCAGCTCCCAGGGGCCGCCCGCGTGCTTCAGCGAGGTCAGCGGCGAGGCGCCGGTGCCGCCGTCGTGGCCGGAGATCAGCACCACGTCCGCGTGCGCCTTGGAGACGCCCGCGGCGACGGTACCGACGCCGACCTCGGAGACCAGCTTCACGTGGATCCGCGCCTGCGGATTCGCGTTCTTCAGGTCGTGGATCAGCTGCGCCAGGTCCTCGATGGAGTAGATGTCGTGGTGCGGCGGCGGGGAGATCAGGCCCACGCCCGGGGTGCTGTGCCGGGTCCTGGCCACCCACGGGTAGACCTTGTGGCCGGGCAGCTGACCGCCCTCGCCGGGCTTGGCGCCCTGCGCCATCTTGATCTGGATGTCGTCCGCGTTGACCAGGTACTCGCTGGTGACGCCGAACCGGCCGGAGGCGACCTGCTTGATCGACGACCGGCGGGCCGGGTCGTACAGGCGCTCCGGGTCCTCGCCACCCTCACCGGTGTTGGACTTGCCGCCCAGCTGGTTCATGGCGACGGCGAGGGTCTCGTGCGCCTCCTTGGAGATGGAGCCGTACGACATGGCGCCGGTGGAGAACCGCTTGACGATCTCCGAGACCGGCTCGACCTCGTCCAGCGGGATCGGCTCGCGGTCGGAGGCGAAGCCGAACAGTCCGCGCAGCGTCATCAGGCGCTCGGACTGCTCGTTCACACGGTCCGTGTACTTCTTGAAGATGTCGTAGCGGCCGCTGCGGGTGGAGTGCTGGAGGCGGAAGACCGTGTCCGGGTCGAACAGGTGCGGCTCGCCCTCGCGGCGCCACTGGTACTCGCCGCCGATCTCCAGGGCGCGGTGCGCCGGGGCGATGCCGGAGGCCGGGTACGCCTTGGCGTGGCGGGCGGCGACCTCCTCGGCGACGACGTCGATGCCGACGCCGCCGATCTTGGTGGTGGTGCCGTTGAAGTACTTCTCGACGAAGGCGTCGTCCAGGCCGACGGCCTCGAACACCTGCGCGCCGCGGTAGGAGGCGACGGTGGAGATGCCCATCTTGGACATCACCTTCAGCACGCCCTTGCCGAGCGCGTGGATGAGGTTGCGGATGGCCTGCTCGGGCTCGATGCCGTCGAGGAAGGTGCCCGCGCGCAGCAGGTCCTCCACCGACTCCATCGCCAGGTACGGGTTGACCGCGGCGGCGCCGTAGCCGATGAGCAGGGCGACGTGGTGGACCTCGCGGACGTCGCCGGCCTCGACCAGCAGTCCCACCTCGGTGCGCTGCTTGGTGCGGATGAGGTGGTGGTGGACCGCGGCGGTGAGCAGCAGCGACGGGATCGAGGCGTGCTCGGCGTCGGAGTGGCGGTCGGACAGGACGATCAGGCGGGCGCCGTTCTCGATCGCCGCGTCGACCTCGGAGCAGATCTCGTCGATCCGCGCGGCCAGCGCCTCGCCTCCCCCGTGCACCCGGTACAGGCCGGAGAGGGTCGCGGCCTTGAAGCCGGGCATGTCGCCGTCGGCGTTGATGTGGATGAGCTTGGCCAGCTCGTCGTTGTCGATGACCGGGAAGGGCAGGACGACGCTGCGGCAGGACGCGGCGGTCGGCTCCAGCAGGTTGCCCTGCGGGCCGAGGGAGGAGCGCAGCGAGGTGACGAGCTCCTCGCGGATGGCGTCCAGCGGCGGGTTGGTGACCTGCGCGAAGAGCTGCGTGAAGTAGTCGAACAGCATCCGCGGGCGCTCGGAGAGGGCCGCGATCGGCGAGTCGGTGCCCATCGAGCCGATCGGCTCGGCGCCGGTGCGGGCCATCGGCGCGATGAGGACCCGCAGTTCCTCCTCGGTGTAGCCGAAGGTCTGCTGGCGGCGGGTGACCGAGGCGTGGGTGTGGACGATGTGCTCGCGCTCGGGCAGGTCGCTCAGCTCGATCTCGCCGGCTTCCAGCCACTCCTGGTACGGGTTCTCGGCGGCGAGACCCGCCTTGATCTCGTCGTCCTCGATGATGCGGTGCTCGGCGGTGTCGACGAGGAACATGCGGCCGGGCTGCAGGCGGCCCTTGCGGACGACCCTGGCCGGGTCGATGTCCAGCACGCCGACCTCGGAGCCGAGGACGACCAGGCCGTCGTCGGTGACCCAGTAGCGGCCGGGGCGCAGACCGTTGCGGTCGAGCACGGCGCCGACCTGGGTGCCGTCGGTGAAGCAGACGCAGGCCGGGCCGTCCCAGGGCTCCATCATCGTGGAGTGGAACTGGTAGAACGCGCGCCGGGCGGGGTCCATGGAGTCGTGGTTCTCCCACGCCTCCGGGATCATCATCAGCACGGAGTGCGGCAGCGAGCGGCCGCCGAGGTGGAGGAGTTCCAGCACCTCGTCGAAGGACGCGGAGTCGGAGGCGTCCGGGGTGCAGACCGGGAAGATGCGCTCGAGGCTCTCGCGGTCGGCGCCGAAGAGGTCGGAGGCGAGCTGCGACTCGCGGGCGCGCATCCAGTTGCGGTTGCCCTTGACGGTGTTGATCTCGCCGTTGTGCGCCACGAAGCGGTACGGGTGGGCCAGCGGCCAGCTCGGGAAGGTGTTCGTGGAGAAGCGGGAGTGCACCAGCGCGATCGCGGAGGCGAAGCGGCGGTCGGACAGGTCCGGGAAGAACGGCTCCAGCTGGCCGGTGGTCAGCATGCCCTTGTAGACGATGGTGCGGGCGGACAGCGACGGGAAGTAGACGCCCGCCTCGCGTTCGGCGCGCTTGCGCAGCACGAACGCCTTGCGGTCGAGGGCGACGCCGGTCGAGGCGCCGTCGGCGACGAAGATCTGCCGGAAGGCGGGCATCGTCGAGCGGGCGGTGGCGCCCAGCAGTTCGGGGGCGACCGGGACCTCGCGCCAGCCGAGGACGGTGAGGCCCTCCTCGGCCGCGATCGTCTCGAGCGACGCGGCGGCGTCGTCGGAGCCCTCTATCGGCAGGAAGGCGATACCGACGGCGTAGGCGCCGGCCTCGGGCAGGGCGAAGTCGGTGGCCTCGCGGAAGAAGGCGTCCGGGACCTGGGACAGCAGGCCCGCGCCGTCGCCGGAGTCCGGCTCGGAGCCGGTGGCGCCGCGGTGCTCCAGGTTGCGCAGAACGGTGAGCGCCTGCTCGACCAGCGCGTGGCTCGCCTCGCCGGTGAGGGTGGCCACGAAGCCGACGCCGCAGGCGTCGTGCTCGTTGCGGGGGTCGTACATACCCTGCGCAGCAGGGCGAGCATCCATGAACGACCAGTTCTGGCCATTCGTGGAGTGCTGGGACGGCTGGCGCGGCGTACGCATCGGCTCTCCCGTCGTCGTCAAGTGGCATGTGCAGGTGCCGAGGGACGACGTTGGCCCTCTGCGTGAACGCACGTGAGTGCAGAATTTCGTGCAGGTTACATGATGGAACGGTTCTCGGGAATTGGATATTCCGTTCCAGCATGTGGACATCGTGACCGCGGTCGGGGTACCGCGCACGATGGCGGAAAGTGTGCGGCGACGGGCGGTCCGGATCGATCGGACCGGCACCCGCCGGCCTTCGAGGGGGTCAGCACCGTCGCTCACCCCACAGCCGCGCGATGAGCGTCATTGCCCACAGCGCTTACGGCTCATGCCCGGCGATCCGGCAGCCGAAACCAGCAAGTAACGAATATTTATGCAGTAACTTGCATACATCGAGTCCGGGTCATCCTAGGGCCGTTCCGAACAGCATGCCCAGGACGTAGGTCACACCGGCGGCGGCACCGCCCAGGGCCAGCTGCCGCAGGCCGCTGAACCACCAGCTCCGCGCGGTCACCCTGGCGACCACCGCACCGCAGGCGAACAGCCCGAGCAGGGCGAGCAGGACGGCGGGCCACAGGACGCTCACGCCGAGCAGGTAGGGCAGCACCGGCAGCAGGGCGCCGAGCGCGAACGAGCCGAACGAGGACACCGCCGCGACCAGCGGCGAGGGCAGGTCGCCCGGGTCGATGCCGAGCTCCTCGCGGGCATGGATCTCCAGCGCCTGCTCGGGGTCGCGGGAGAGCTGCCGGGCCACCTCGCGGGCGAGCCCGGCCTCGACCCCGCGCGATTCGTAGAGCGCCGCGAGCTCGGCCTCCTCGTCCGCGGGGTGCCTCCGCAGCTCCCGCCGCTCGACGTCCAGCTCCGCCTCGACCAGCTCACGCTGGGAGGCCACGGAGGTGTACTCGCCGGCCGCCATGGAGAACGCGCCCGCCGCCAGGCCCGCGAGCCCGGTGAGCACGATGGTCTGCTGGGCGACGGAACCGCCGGCCACGCCCGTCATCAGGGCGAGATTGGAGACGAGGCCGTCCATCGCGCCGAAGACGGCGGGGCGCAGCCAGCCGCCGTTGACGTCGCGGTGCGTGTGGTTGTCGCGGTGCGCCTCGTGCAGCGTCGCCCCGGTCTCGATGATGGCCACAGGGATCCCCCAGAAAGCTTAGGCAAAGCTAAGTTTGGACATGTTCTAAATTCTGACAGCGCCAAACCTACGCTGTGCCTACCGTGCCCGCCAGCAAGGAAAGGCTGCACTTACCTGCGCTTTTGCACGAGAAGGGCGCCCGGAGACATCTCCGGGCGCCCTCGTGGCCGTGTGGACGCGTTCAGCTCTTGCGCGTCCCGGACCCCGCCTCGTCCTTCTCACCGGCCGTGTCCCCGGCCGCTGCGGAGGGCCCGCTCCCGGGCTCCCGCTCGGCCCGGTCCGCGTCGCCCGGCTCGGCTTCCCGACCGCTCCCGCCGGCTTCCGCCGGGTCCGGATCGGCCTCCTCGCCGCCGGGCCGTTCCCCGGCGCCCTCGTCCCCGGCCGTATCGCCGTCGCCGGCCTCGGCAGCATCCCGGCCGCCGGACGCGTCCGCATCACCGTCACCGGTCGGGGCGTCGTCACCGGCACCGGCGGCGCTCTCGTCACCGGCGGCGCTCTCGTCACCGTCGGCGCCCTCGTCGCCGGCGGCGCCCGGCTCCACGACGGGCTCCCGGCCCGGCCGCACCTTCGCCGACACCACGATGTACAGCACCGCCAGGAGGAACACGCCCATGGCGGTCCAGTCGTTCAGACGCAGGCCCAGGATGTGGTGGGCGTCGTCGACGCGCATGTACTCGATCCAGGCACGGCCCGCGCAGTACGCGGCGACGTACAGCGCGAACGCCCGCCCGTGGCCCAGCCGGAAGCGCCGGTCGGCCCAGATGACGAGCAGGGCGACGCCGACGCACCAGAGCGACTCGTACAGGAAGGTCGGGTGGTAGGTGCCGGGGATGCGGCCGCCGTCCGAGGAAGTGATCTTCAGCGCCCACGGCACGTCGGTGGGCCGGCCGTACAGCTCCTGGTTGAACCAGTTGCCCCAGCGGCCGATCGCCTGCGCGAAGGCGATACCGGGGGCGACCGCGTCGGCGTATGCGGGCATCGGGATGCCCCGCCGACGCGCGCCGATCCACGCGCCGAGCGCACCGAGCGCGATGGCGCCCCAGATGCCGAGGCCGCCCTCCCAGACCTTGAAGGCGCCCACCCAGTCGCGGCCCTCGCTGAAGTACAGCTCGTAGTCCGTGATCACGTGGTAGAGCCGGCCGCCGACGAGGCCGAAGGGGACGGCCCAGACGGCGATGTCGGCGACCGTACCGGGCCGACCGCCCCGGGCGACCCAGCGCTTGTTGCCGAGCCAGACGGCGACGAAGACGCCGATGATGATGCAGAAGGCGTAGCCGCGCAGCGGGATGGGGCCGAGATGCAGCACCCCGTGCGACGGGCTGGGAATGTAGGCAAGTTCCATGGCAGGGTCGACGCTACCGTGCCCGGCCGGAACGGCGTCGGGCAGCCCGGCTACGGGTCCATAACGGGCCGGTACGTCCGCTCATCCCTTCGCGGCCTGCTGCACCATCTGCTTCAGCTTCGCCGGCGTCATCGACTGGTCCTGGTAGATGTTCTTGCCGTTCAGCAGCACCGTCGGGGTGCCCGAGAAGCCGCCCTTGCTGAAGGCCTGCTGGGACTTGGCGACCCAGGCGTCGTGGGTGCCGTTCTCCACGCACCGGCGGAACGCGGGGGTGTCGAGGCCGTCGACCTTGCCTGCCAGCTCGATGAGCTTGTTCTTGTCGCCGAAGGCGTCGTCGGTCTCCTGCGGCTGGTTGGCGTAGAGCACGTCGTGGTACGCGGTGAACTTCCCGGCGTCCTGGGCGCAGGAGGCGGCGTTGGCCGCGTTCAGGGAGCCGGTGCCGCCCAGATTGCCGTCGATGAGCGTGACCAGGTGGTACTCCGCTCTGAGCTGTCCGGCGTCGACCAGCTCGTGGATGGTCGGCCGGTAGGCCGCCTCGAAGGCCCGGCAGGCCGGGCAGCGGAAGTCCTCCCAGACGGTGAGCGTCGACGGCGCTCCCGACTCGCCGACCGGGATGGCGAGGCTGTCCTCGCCGTTCGCCCCCGAGGGCGCCACCACCGGGCCCGCCGCCGTCTGGCCGCCCTTGTCCTTGCCCGAGTTGGCGGCGACCACGCCGATCACCGCGGCGAGACCGAGGACGCAGACCACGCTCGCGCCCACGATCAGTGTCCGCCGCCGCTTCTCGGATGCCTTCTGCTTCTCGCGCTCGACCGCCAGCCGCTCCCGGGCGGTGCGCTTTCCGTCACGGTTCTTCTCACTCACACCCGCAGAACGAACCGGGGAGGCCCCCCGCGCCTCCCCGCCCCCATGTCCACCCGTTCGAGTGACTTGTGCGGGATGTCCGCCTGTCGCGTGCCCCGTACGGAGAGCCGAGTGCGCGGGCGGCGCCGTCGTCCGAGGGGCGGGCACGCGGCGTCCGGGTTCCCGCCCCTCGGGGGCGTGTGCCGGACGCCGCGCCACCGGCGTCACCTCGGGGGCGGGCCCCGCCGGGGCCGGCCCGGTCCGGCCCCTACCGGGCCAGGCCGCGCACGCCCCGGGCCAGCTCGCCCGCGAGAGCGCGCACGGCCTCCAGCCCGGCTCCGGGGTCGGGCGCGTCCAGCATGCGCTTGACGAAGGCCGAACCGACGATCACCCCGTCGGCGAAGCCGGCCACCTCGGCGGCCTGGACGCCGTCGGAGACGCCGAGGCCGACGCAGACGGGCAGCTCGGTGCCGGTGGCCCGGGTGCGCTCCACCAGGTCCTGGGCCTGCGTCCCGACCGACTCCCGGGTGCCGGTGACCCCCATCAGGGAGGCGGCGTAGACGAAGCCGCTGCCCGCCGCGGTGATCTCGGCGAGCCGCTCGTCCCGGCTGCTGGGAGCCACCACGAAGACCGTCGCCAAGCCGTGCTTCTCGGCGTGCTCGCGCCACCGCGCCGACTCCTGCACGGGCAGGTCGGGCAGGATGCAGCCGGCGCCGCCCGCCTCGGCGAGCTCGGCGGTGAAGCGTTCCACGCCGTAGCGGTCGACGGGGTTCCAGTACGTCATGACGAGCACCGGCTTGCCGGTCGCCGCGTGGGCCTCCCGGACCGTGCGCATCACGTCGGCGATCCGCACACCGCCGCGCAGGGCGATGTCGTCGGCGGTCTGGATGACGGGGCCGTCGAGCACCGGGTCGCTGTGCGGCAGCCCCACCTCCACGATGTCGGCACCGCCGTCGAGGACGGCCTTGATCGCCTCGATGCCGCCGTCCACGGTCGGGAAACCGGCCGGAAGGTAGGCGATGAGCGCGGAGCGGCCCTCGGCCCGGGCTGCGGCGAGGGTGTCGTCCAGCAGTCGGATGTTGCCGCTCACTTGGCGTCCCCCTCGATCTCCGCGGTGTCCGCCGCGTCCGCGGCCACCTCGGCGTCCGTGTCGTACAGGCCGAAGTAGCGGGCGGCCGTGTCCATGTCCTTGTCGCCGCGGCCGGAGAGGTTGACCACGATCAGCCCTTCCGGGCCCAGTTCCCGGCCCACCTCGAGGGCGCCGGCCAGCGCGTGGGCGCTCTCGATCGCCGGGATGATGCCCTCGGTCCGCGACAGCAGGCGCAGGGCCTGCATCGCGGCGTCGTCCGTGACCGCCCGGTACTCGCCGCGTCCGGAGTCCTTCAGGTAGGCGTGCTCCGGCCCGATGCCGGGGTAGTCCAGCCCGGCGGAGATCGAGTAGGGCTCGGTGATCTGGCCCTCGTCGTCCTGCAGGACGTACGACCGGGAGCCGTGCAGGATGCCGGGCTCGCCGGCGGTCAGGGTGGCCGCGTGCTCCCCGGTGTCCACACCGTGCCCGGCCGGTTCGCAGCCGATCAGGCGGACCGGGGCGTCCGGGATGAAGGCGTGGAAGAGGCCGATGGCGTTGGAGCCGCCGCCGACGCAGGCGACGGCCGCGTCGGGCAGCCGGCCGGTCCGCTCCAGGAGCTGGCGGCGGGCCTCCACGCCGATGACCCGGTGGAAGTCGCGGACCATCGCCGGGAAGGGGTGCGGGCCGGCGACGGTGCCGAACAGGTAGTGCGTGCGGTCGACGTTGGCGACCCAGTCGCGGAAGGCCTCGTTGATGGCGTCCTTGAGCGTGCGGCTGCCGGACCTGACCGCCACCACCTCGGCGCCGAGCATCCGCATACGGGCGACGTTCAGCGCCTGGCGCCGGGTGTCGACCTCGCCCATGTAGATCGTGCAGTCCAGGCCGAACAGCGCGCAGGCGGTGGCGGTGGCGACGCCGTGCTGGCCGGCGCCGGTCTCCGCGATGACGCGGGTCTTGCCCATCCGCCTGGTCAGCAGGGCCTGACCCAACACGTTGTTGATCTTGTGGGAGCCGGTGTGGTTCAGGTCCTCGCGCTTGAGGAAGACGCGGGCGCCGCCCGCGTGCTCGGCGAAGCGGGGCACCTCGGTGAGCGCGCTGGGCCGGCCGGTGTAGTGGACGAGCAGGTCGTCGAGCTCGCGGGCGAACTCGGGATCGGACTTCGCCTTGTCGTACTCGACGGCGACCTGGTCCACGGCGGCCACCAGGGCCTCCGGGATGAAGGTGCCGCCGAAGGCGCCGAAGTAGCCCTCGGCGTCGGGGACCCGACCCTCCGGATCGGGAAGGAAGAACTCGCTGGGCATGCGGTTGTACCTCACGGTGAGTGTGCGGAAGAGAACACGTTTCGCCGTGGGGGCGGGGTCGCCTCGACCGGCCTCAGTTCGTCGGGTGCCGGTCGCGCGGTCCCCCGCGCCCCTGAGGGATCCGCTGCCATCGCATGCCGTTGACCTGCCCCGGCTCGTCACCGATGACGTAGCGCACCCGGCGACCGTGCACCCGCCGCGCGGGCGCGCGGCAGCCCCGGGGCCGGCAGCCGCGCGCGAGGCGGGCGTACGGGTCCCGGGTCGTCCCGGTCGTCGGAAGCTTCATCGGCGCTCACTCTACCGGCGCTGTGCCGTCCCCCGGGACGCTCAGCCGCGCCCGTGCCGCAGCGCGGGGTGCGCGCCGGCGGCGACCAGGTCCGCCACCGCCGACTTGGGGTCCTTGCCGGTGACCAGGGACTCCCCCACCAGCACCGCGTCGGCGCCCGCGTTGGCGTAGGCGATCAGGTCGTGGGGGCCGCGGACGCCGGACTCGGCGACCTTCACCAGGTGGTCCGGGATCTCCGGGGCGACGCGCTCGAAGGTGCCCCGGTCGACCTCCAGGGTCCTGAGGTTGCGTGCGTTGACGCCGATCACCTTCGCGCCGGCGTCCACGGCTCGCTCCACCTCGTCCTCGTCGTGCACCTCGACCAGGGGGGTCAGGCCGATGGACTCGGCCCGCTCGATGAGCGATTCCAGGGCCGGCTGCTCCAGGGCGGCCACGATCAGCAGCACCAGGTCGGCACCGTAGGCGCGGGCCTCCCAGAGCTGGTACGAGGTGACGACGAAGTCCTTGCGCAGCACCGGGATGTCGACGCGGGACCGCACGGTCTCCAGGTCGGCGAGCGAGCCGCCGAAGCGGCGCTGCTCGGTCAGCACCGAGATCACCGCGGCGCCGCCCGCCTCGTAGTCCGCGGCCAGCCCGGCGGGGTCGGCGATCGCGGCCAGCGCGCCCTTGGACGGGCTGGAGCGCTTGACCTCGCAGATCACGTGGACACCGTCGCCGCGCAGCGCGGCCGCCCCGTCCTTGGCGGCGGGAGCCTTCGCCGCGCGCTCCTTGAGCTCGTCGAGGCTGACGCGCGCCTGCCGCTCCGCGAGGTCGGCACGGACTCCGTCGATGATCTCGTCGAGCACACTCACGCGAGCGGTCCCCTTCCGGACGGTGGGCTGTTGCGGCGGCCAAGGGAGGATCGGTGGCCACATCGATGGTATCCGCCGCGGGGCGAAGGCCTCGCATCCGGTTGACGCCGGTCCCACTACCTGGACGATCCTCCGTCGATCAAGGATGTAGCCAGCCACCGAACGGCAGGTTCCGGACAACGGTGAAGAGCAGCAGCAATGCGCCCGCGGTCCACAGCTGCGCCGGTGACGGGTCGATGCGCAGCGGCCTGCCGCGCACCGCGCGAACCACCCAGACGGTCCACAGAGCGGCGAGGAGGGGGTAGCCGACGAAGGCCGCCGCGTTGTCCCGCAGCGCCGCGGCGAAGTCGCCGTGGACGAGCGCGTGCGCTCCGCGCAGACCGCCGCAGCCGGGGCAGTAGAGGCCGGCCAGGCTGAGGAGCGGGCAGGCCGGGTAGTGGCCGGGCCGGTTGGGGTCGACGGCGCCGACGTAGGCGAAGGCGGCGGCGACGGCGGCGAGCAGCCCGGCGGGCACGGCGAGCCGCCGCAGCGCCCCGGCGGGCACGGCACCGGGGCGGCCGGGCCGGTCGGACCGGTCGGACCGGTCGGCGGGGCCGCCGTCGGTGCGGTGTGCGCGGCCCAGGTGGCGGGCGGGCGCGGCGCGGCCCGCGCGATCGGCGTGCTCGGGGTGGTGGGCCTGCGCGGGATGGTGGGCGTGGTCGGGATGGTGGGCGTGGTCGGCGGTCACGCCTGGCATTGTGCCCCGCCGGCGTCCCGGACGCGCGTGAGGGGCGGCCCGGCAGCGATCTGCCGGGCCGCCCCTCACGCGCGTCCGGATCAGCCGGCGACGGCCTCGCGGTTGTGCGCGGGCGTCTCGGTCACCTTCAGCGGCTCCGACTTCGGAGCGCCGAGGCCCATCCCCCGCATGACGAGGCCGGCGACGCCGCCGAGGACGGCGATCGCCATGCCGGCCCAGAAGCCGGCCGGCTGGTGCACCACCACGAAGGCGCCCGCGACGCAGAAACCGATGAAGCTGATGATGACACCGGTCCAGGCGGCCGGGGTGTTTCCGTGGCTCGTGCCCGCCATTGCTAGCTCCTTGTTGCCGTGTGGGTCGCGTACGGAGCCGGACGTGCTGCAGGTGTCCGGTCCCGGGTACTGGTTCCGGCACCATTGTCCCGCACCCGCCGGTGTGCGGTGACCCGGGGGCCCGTCGGCCGCCGTGCCGCAGTCCCCGCCGGCCTCCGGAGCGGCCGCGGCACGCCTGCTACGCCGGATCGGCGCCCGTGGGGTCCTCACCCCGGTCGAGTGCCTTCCACAGCTCCTCGGGCCGGTCCGGGTCGGAGGGGCGGTCGGCGCGGCTCCGGCGCGGGGCGCCGGAGCGCTCGTACCGGCCGGACATCGCGGGCCACAGCCGCCCGTAGCGCAGGGCGAGCAGGCCGGCGAGCAGCAGCAGCGCCCCGCCCGCGGCGGCCACGTAGGGCCAGGCGGTGTGGCCGAGGTCGGCCACGGTGGCGGAGGTGTCGCCGGAGGCCCGGGCGGCCTGGTCGTCGAGGACGGTGCCGTCACCGGCACCGGTCAGGGCCGCGGCGACGATGCCGGCGCCGGAGAGCGCGAGCAGGCCGGCGACGAGGAGGCGCCCGGTCCGGCGGACGGCGAAGACCGCGACCAGCGCGGCCAGGCCCACTATGGCGAGCGCCGCGGGCACGCCCGTGACGTCGCTGCCCTTGGCGGTCAGGGGGAAGGCGCCGCCGGCCACCGACGCGGTGCCCTCCGCCCATTGCTGCCGGGTCGCGAGCAGCGCCACGGCTGCGCCGAGCGCCCCGCACAACAGGGCCAGGGCGAGGCTGCGGCGGCCGGCCCGGGCGGGGCCGGCGGCTTCGGAACGGGGGTCAGGTGCAGCAGTCACGTGGTCCACTATCGCCCGAACCCCGGGTGAACGGGCACCCGGGGTGACGTGAGAAGCGCCCTATCCGCCCAGCCGGTTGGCGGTGTGCACCGCGCGCAGCACCGCCGCCGCCTTGTTGCGGCACTCGGTGTCCTCGGCGGCCGGGTCGGAGTCGGCGACGACCCCGGCGCCGGCCTGCACATGGGCGGTGCCGTCGCGCAGCAGGGCGGTGCGGATGGCGATGGCGGTGTCGGAGTCGCCGGCGAAGTCGAGGTAGCCGACGCAGCCGCCGTACAGGCCGCGGCGGGAGGGTTCGAGTTCGTCGATGATCTGCATGGCGCGCGGCTTCGGCGCCCCGGACAGCGTGCCGGCCGGGAAGCAGGCGGTGAGCACGTCGAAGGCGGTCCGGTCGGCGGCGACCCTGCCGGTCACCGTGGAGACGATGTGCATGACGTGCGAGTAGCGCTCGATGGACATGAAGTCGACGACCTCCACCGAGCCCGGCTCGCACACCCGGCCCAGGTCGTTGCGGCCGAGGTCGACGAGCATCAGGTGCTCGGCGCGTTCCTTGGGGTCGGCCATCAGGTCCTCGGCGAGGGCCTGGTCCTCCTGCGGGGTGGCGCCCCGCCACCGGGTGCCGGCGATGGGGTGGACCATGGCCCGCCCGTCCTCGACCTTGACCAGCGCCTCGGGCGAGGACCCGACCACGTCGAAGCCGTCGAACCGGAACAGGTACATGTACGGGGACGGGTTGGTGGTCCTCAGCACCCGGTAGACGTCCAGCGCGCTGGCCGTGCACGGTGTCTCGAACCGCTGCGAGGGCACGACCTGGAAGGCCTCGCCGTCCCGGATGCGCTCCTTGACGTCCTCCACGGCAGCCCGGAAGTCGGGGCCGCCCCAGCGGGCGGTGTACTCGGGCAGTTCCGAGGGCGGCAGGGCTGCGGGCGGCTGGGCCACCGCGCGGCCGAGGTCGGCCTCCATGGCGTCCAGCCGGGCCACCGCGTCGGCGTGGGCCTCGTCGACGCCGGTGTCGAGGTCGTTGTGGTTGATCGCGTTGGCGATCAGCAGGACGGAGCCCTCCCAGTGGTCCATGACCGCCAGGTCGCTGGTGAGCAGCATGGTCAGTTCGGGCAGTTGCAGGTCGTCGCGGTCTCCGGGGCCGATCTTCTCCAGACGGCGGACGACGTCGTAGCCGAGGTAGCCGACCATGCCGCCGGTGAACGGCGGCATGCCCTCGGTGTGCGGGGTGTGCAGCGCCTGGAGCGTGGCGCGCAGCGCGGCGAGCGGGTCGCCGTCGACGGGGACGCCGACCGGCGGCGTGCCGAGCCAGTGGGCCCGGCCGTCGCGGACGGTGAGCGCGGCGCCGCTGCGGACGCCGACGAAGGAGTAGCGGGACCAGGAACGGCCGTTCTCCGCGGACTCCAGCAGGAAGGTGCCGGGGCGCTCGGCCGCGAGCTTGCGGTAGAGCGCGACCGGGGTGTCGCCGTCGGCGAGGAGCTTGCGGGTGACCGGGATGACGCGGCGGTCGGCGGCCAGCTTGCGGAACGTCTCGAGGTCCATGGCGGCAGACCCTACTGATCCCGGGGGGCGGTGCCGGAATCGACGCCGGCGGCCTCGAACAGCACATCGGCGTCGAAGCAGGTGCGGGCACCGGTGTGGCAGGCGGCGCCGACCTGGTCGACCTTGACGAGCACGGTGTCGGCGTCGCAGTCCAGGGCGACCGACCTGACCCGCTGGACGTGGCCCGAGGTGTCGCCCTTGACCCAGTACTCCTGCCGGCTGCGGGACCAGTAGGTGCAGCGGCCGGTGGTGAGGGTCCGGTGCAGCGCCTCGTCGTCCATCCAGCCCAGCATCAGCACCTCCCCGGTGTCGTACTGCTGGGCGATGGCGGGCAGGAGGCCCTCGGGGCTGCGCTTGATGCGGGCGGCGATCTCCGGGGCGAGGCTGCCGCTGCTGCGGTCGGACGTGCTGGTCATGGAGGCCATTGTGCCGCGCCTCGGCGCACGGGGTGGTCGCCGTCCACTCCTTGGCCCCCTGCTGAAGGAGGGGGATTCCCACGCGGGCGCGACGGGTGCGGGGACGCGCGCGGAGTACGGGCACCGGGTGACGGGTGGGCGGAAGCGGCGCGCGGCCGTAGGCTGACGGCATGTCGACTTTCGCCAAGCGTGAACGACTCCTTCTCGCCGATCTGCTGGAGACCGCGGGTCCGGAAGCCCCCACCCTGTGCGAGGGCTGGCTCACCCGTGACCTCGCCGCGCACGTGGTGGTGCGCGAGCGGCGCCCCGACGCGGCCGGGGGCCTGGTGATCAAGCAGCTGGGCACGCGGCTGGAGAAGGCGATGGAGGAGTTCGCCGCCAAGCCGTACGAGGAGCTGATCCAGCTCATCCGTACCGGTCCGCCGCGGTTCTCGCCGTTCCAGCTCAAGCAGATCGACGAGGCGTCGAACACGATCGAGTTCTACGTCCACGCGGAGGACGTCCGCCGGGCCCAGGAGGACTGGACCCCGCGCGAGCTGGACCCGGTCTTCCAGGACGCCCTGTTCTCACGTCTGGAGCGGACGGCGCGCATGATGGGCCGCTCCGCTCCGACCGGGCTGGTGCTGCGCCGGCCGAACGGCCAGACGGCGGTCGCGCACCGCGGCACGCCGGTCGTCACGGTGACCGGTGAGCCCTCGGAGCTGCTGCTGTTCCTGTACGGCCGGCAGGACCGCGCGAAGGTGCAGTTGGACGGCGAGGAGGAGGCGATCGCCGAGCTGCACGAGAGCAGGCAGCTGGGGATCTGACCCGGTCGGCGCTCAGCGGGGCAGTTCGGCCCGGCGCAGTCCGGGCACGGCCAGGGCGACCGCCCCGCCGAGCCCGCACACCGCCGCGCTGGCGACGAAGACCGGGCCGGTGCCCCAGGCGCCGACGGCCGCCGCCGACAGCGGCATGCTCAGCGGGGCGAGGCCGAGGCTGACCAGGCCGGCGACGGAGGTGACGCGGCCGAGGTGGGCCGGGTCGGAGTGGGTCTGCAGCAGCGCCCCGCTCAGGACGCCGCTGAGCCCGGCGAGCAGCCCGATGAGCAGGGCGACGCCGACCGCACCGGCGAGCTGCGGCACGAAGGCGAGGGCGCCGATGGCGACGCAGCCCGCGAGGAGCGCGGAGCCGGCGGCGCGCCCGGCGTGCGGCAGATGCCCGCGGACGGTCAGCAGCAGCGAGGCCAGGCCGGCGCCGGCCCCGAAACCGGCGAGCACCAGGCCCATTCCGGAGGCGCCCCAGCCGCGTTCGTCGGCGAGCAGCGCCAGGCCGACGTTGAGCGGGCCGACGAAGCCGAGGTCGCCGAGGGCGATGGCGAGCACGAGCGGGGCGAGTACGCGGTGGCCGCGGATGTGGCGGAGTCCGTCCTTCAGGTCCCGCCAGGGTGTCGGCCTCCCGGGCCGGGCGGTGGCGTCGGACGGGAGTTCGCGGATCCGGATGCTGATCAGCAGTGGTACCGAGACCGCGATCAGCAGCCCGGCCAGCGCGAACGCGGCGGCCGCTCCGCCGACGGCGACGCCGAGGCCGCCCAGCGGGGCGCCGGTGACGTTCGCGAACCGGATCGCCAGACCGCGCATGCCCTGGACCCGGGCGAGCTGCCCGGGGCCGGTGAGGCGGGGCGGGAGGGCGCCGACCGCGGGCATGAAGACGGCGTCGACGGCGCCGAAGACGAGGGCGAGCAGGGCCAGCGGCCACAGGCCGGGGCTGCTCAGGAAGAGCAGCGCGGCGACCGCGAGCACGGCCGCGCAGCGCACGGTGTCGCTGCCGATGACGACGCGGCGCGGACCGATCCGGTCGGCGACCACTCCCCCACCCAGCATCAGCACGGCCCTGGGCAGGGCGCTGGCCGACATCACCAGCCCTGCCTGCGCGGGTGTGCCGGCCCGGACGGCGGCCCAGGAGAGGGCGATGTAGTAGACGCTGTCGCCGACCATGGAGGAGGTGTAGGCGCCGAGCCAGCGCAGGACGCGGGGGTCGCGGTGGGCGGGACGGTCCGGGGTGCCGGTGGCGGCCCGGGGCTGCGCGGTGGCGGTGGTGGTCACTGGCGGGCTCCTGTCAGGCGCGGAACGGGAATCCGTACACGTGCAGCGCGACGTTCTCGCGCCCTTCGGTGTCGCCGGCGGCTTCGGCGGCCCGGCCCTTCTCGTCGTACTTGCGGGCGAGTGCCTCCAGTTCCCCGCGGAGTGCGTCGAGTTCGGCGGGGGTGAGCCGGAGCAGGGACTCGCTGTCCGGGGCGGCCGCGTTCCACTCCGGGCCCCAGGTGGGACGTTCGTCGAGGTAGCGGCGGTACATGTCGGCGCGCTGCTCGTGGAAGAGGCGGGTGGCGGCGAGGTGGGCGGCGGCCCGCTCGGGTGCGTGGCGGAAGTCCTTGTCGCGGATGCTCACCCCCTCCGAGGAGGGTTGCCACCAGCGCTCCCGTCCGTCCCCGCTCTGCGGCTCGGCCTCCTCGATCAGCCCGTGCTCGGCGAGCTTGCGCAGGTGGTAGCTGACCAGCGAGACGGCCTCGTCGACCTGTTCGGCGAGTTGCGAGGCGGTGGCGGTGCGGGCGACGCACAGGCCCCGGTAGAGCTGCATGCGCAGCGGGTGCGCGAGGGCCTTGAGCGTGCCGATGTCGGTGATGGGGCGGCTGCCCTTGGTTGCCATGGCCACAGTCTAGAAACGAAGGAAAACTTGCGCAATTAAAATTGCACAAGTTCTCCTTCTTATCTGCGCGACGGATGCCGGGACGGCGTCTCGTGAAGGCTCGGTCGGGCCGGCGGGTCCCGGGACGCCGAAGAGCCCCGGCCGGGGCCGGGGCTCTTCGGGAGCCGGTCGGGGCTCTTCGGGGGCCGGCCGCCGGGGCCCCGCGGGGGCCGGCCGCCGGGGCACTGCGGGAGCCGGTGCTACCTGACGGGGTGCCCCGCCTCCCGCAGTGCCTCCTTCACCTGCCCGATGCGCAGATCGCCGAAGTGGAACACGGACGCCGCGAGCACCGCGTCCGCGCCCGCGGCGACGGCCGGCGGGAAGTCGGCGAGCCGGCCGGCGCCGCCGGAGGCGATCACCGGGACGGTGACGTGCTTGCGGACGGCGGCGATCATCTCCAGGTCGTAGCCGTCCTTGGTGCCGTCGGCGTCCATCGAGTTCAGCAGGATCTCGCCGGCGCCCAGCTCGGCGGCCCGGTGCGCCCACTCCACCGCGTCGATGCCGGTGCCGCGGCGACCGCCGTGGGTGGTGACCTCGAAGGAGCCGGTCGGGGTGCGGCGGGCGTCCACCGAAAGCACCAGCACCTGGCGGCCGAACCGCTCCGCGATCTCCCGGATCAGGTCCGGACGGGCGATCGCCGCGGTGTTGACGCCCACCTTGTCGGCACCGGCCCGCAGCAGCTTGTCCACGTCCTCGGGGGTGCGGACGCCACCGCCGACCGTCAGCGGGATGAACACCTGCTCCGCGGTGCGCCGCACCACGTCGTAGGTCGTCTCGCGATCGCCCGAGGACGCGGTGATGTCCAGGAACGTCAGCTCGTCGGCGCCCTCGGCGTCGTACACCTTGGCCATCTCGACGGGGTCGCCCGCGTCGCGCAGGTTCTGGAAGTTGACGCCCTTGACGACCCGGCCGTTGTCCACGTCCAGGCAGGGGATGACTCGGACCGCCAGGGTCATGAAGCCGACTCCTCTAGTGTGCTCTGAATGCCTCTAGTTCCACTTCGACCAGGATGCGCGGGTCGACGAAGCCCTCCACGACCAGCAGGGTGGAGACCGGGCGAACGGAGCCGAACAGCTCCTGGTGGGCACGGCCCACCTCGTCGATGTCCCGGGTGTGGGACAGGTACATCCGGGTCCGGACCACCGCCTCGGGCCCCAGCCCGAACTCGGCGATCGCCTCCAGCGCGCCGGTGAAGGACACCTTCGCCTGCTCGTAGGGGTCGCCCTCCCCGTACAGCACCCCGCTGCGGAACGCGGAGGTGCCGGCCACCAGCACGCGGTCGCCCGCCGCGACGGCACGTGCGAAACCGAAGGACTCCTCCCAGTGACTCCCGCTCTGCACACGCCGTACGGCTTCGGACGTCATGACGACACAGCCTCCAAGGCTTCTTCCAGGGTGAACGCCTTCGCGTAGAGGGCCTTCCCGACGATGGCGCCCTCGACACCGAGCGGAACCAACCCGGCGATCGCCCTCAGGTCGTCGAGCGAGGACACCCCGCCGGAGGCGACCACCGGCCGGTCCGTCGCCGCGCACACGTTCCGCAGCAGCTCCAGGTTGGGGCCCTGCAGGGTGCCGTCCTTGGCGATGTCCGTCACCACGTACCGGGCGCAGCCCTCCGCGTCGAGTCGCTCCAGCGTCTCGTACAGGTCGCCGCCGTCGCGGGTCCAGCCGCGGCCGCGCAGGGTCGTGCCGCGCACGTCGAGTCCGACCGCGATCCGGTCGCCGTGCTCGGCGATCACCTTGGCGACCCACTCGGGGCTCTCCAGCGCGGCCGTGCCGAGGTTGACCCGCCGGCAGCCGGTGGCCAGGGCGGCGGCCAGGGAGGCGTCGTCGCGGATGCCGCCGGACAGTTCCACCTTGATGTCCATGGCCCGGGCGACCTCGGCGATCAGCTCCCGGTTGTCACCGGTGCCGAAGGCGGCGTCCAGGTCGACCAGGTGCAGCCACTCGGCGCCCGACCGCTGCCAGGCCAGCGCGGCCTGGAGCGGGGAGCCGTAGGAGGTCTCGGTGCCGGACTCGCCGTGCACCAGGCGGACGGCCTGCCCGTCGCGGACGTCGACGGCGGGGAGGAGTTCGAGCTTGGCCATGTCTCTACAGGGTTCCGATCCAGTTGGTGAGCAGCTGCGCTCCGGCGTCGCCGGACTTCTCGGGGTGGAACTGGGTGGCCCACAGGGCGCCGTTCTCCACGGCCGCCACGAACGGCTCGCCGTGCGTGGCCCAGGTGACCTTCGGGGCGCGGAGGGTCGGGTGGTGCTCCCGGAGCTCCCAGCGGTGCACGGCGTAGGAGTGCACGAAGTAGAAGCGGGCGTCGGTGTCGAGGCCGGCGAACAGTTCGGTGTCCTCGGCCGCGCGGACCGTGTTCCAGCCCATGTGGGGCACGACGTCCGCCTGGAGCGGCTCGACCGCGCCGGGCCACTCGGCGAGTCCCTCCGCCTCCACTCCGTGCTCGATACCGCGGTCGAAGAGGATCTGCATGCCGACGCAGATGCCCATGACCGGGCGCCCGCCGGACAGCCGGCGGTCCACGATCCAGTCCCCGCGGGCGGCGCGCAGGCCCCGCATGCAGGCGGCGAAGGCGCCGACGCCCGGCACCAGCAGTCCGTCGGCGTTCATGGCCGCGTCGAAGTCGCGGGTGATCTCCACCTCGGCGCCCGCGCGGGCGAGCGCGCGCTCGGCGGAGCGGACGTTGCCGAAGCCGTAGTCGAAGACCACGACCCTTCTGGGGGCCATCAGTTCCACACCCCCAGCCGCAGCACGCCCGCGGTGAGGCACATGGCCGCACCGATCGACAACAGCACGATCAGGCTCTTCGGCATCTGCTGCTTGACGAAGGAGATGATCCCGCCGACGAGGAACAGCCCGACGACGATCAGGACGGTCGACAGTCCGGTCATGGCTCTACAGCGCACCCTTCGTGGACGGGAGGATGCCGGCCGCGCGGGGGTCGCGCTCGCTGGCGTACCGCAGGGCCCGGGCGAGCGCCTTGAACTGGCACTCCACGATGTGGTGGGCGTTGCGGCCGTAGGGCACGTGCACGTGCAGCGCGACCTGCGCCTGGGCGACGAAGGACTCCAGGATGTGCCGGGTCATCGTGGTGTCGTACGCGCCGATCATCGGCGCCATGTTCTCGGGCTCGCTGTGCACCAGGTACGGACGGCCGGACAGGTCGACGGTGACCTGGGCGAGGGACTCGTCCAGCGGGACGGTGCAGTTGCCGAACCGGTAGATGCCCACCTTGTCGCCGAGCGCCTGCCGGAAGGCGGCGCCGAGGGCGAGCGCGGTGTCCTCGATGGTGTGGTGGGAGTCGATGTGCAGGTCGCCCTCGGTCTTCACGGTCAGGTCGAACAGGCCGTGCCGGCCGAGCTGGTCGAGCATGTGGTCGTAGAAGCCGACGCCGGTGGAGATCTCCGTCCTGCCGGTGCCGTCCAGGTCGATCTCGACCAGGACGGCGGTCTCCTTGGTCGTCCGCTCGATCCTTCCGAGGCGTCCCTCGCGGGTCATGCGCTGTGCTCCTTCTTCAGTCCTCGTACCGCGTCGAGGAACGCGTCGTTCTCCTCGGGCGTCCCGGCGGTGACCCTGAGCCACCCGGGCACGCCGTTGTCCCGGACCAGGACGCCCCGGTCGAGGATCCGCTGCCAGGTACGGTGGGCGTCCTCGAACCGCCCGAACTGCACGAAGTTGGCGTCCGAGGCGGTGACCTCGTAGCCGAGCGCCAGCAGTTCGGCCACCAGCCGGTCCCGCTCGGCCTTCAGCCGCTCGACGTACTTCAGCAGCAGGTCGGTGTGCTCCAGCGCGGCCAGCGCGGTCGCCTGGGTGACCGCCGACAGGTGGTAGGGCAGCCGGACGAGCTGCACGGCGTCCACGACGGCCGGGTGCGCGGCGAGGTAGCCCAGCCGCAGTCCGGCGGCGCCGAACGCCTTCGACATGGTCCGCGAGACGACCAGGTGGGGGCGGCCGTCGAGCAGCGGCAGCAGGGAGTCGCCGTGGCTGAACTCGATGTACGCCTCGTCCACGATCACCATGGACGGCTTCGCGGCCTGCGCGGCGTCGTACAGCGCCCGCACCGTTTCGGGCGGCACCGCGGTGCCGGTGGGGTTGTTGGGGGTGGTGATGAAGACGACGTCCGGGCGGTGCTCGGCGACGGCCCGCTCGGCGGCCGCCACGTCGATGGTGAAGTCCTCGTGGCGCGGGCCGGAGATCCAGCCCGTGCCGGTGCCGCGCGCGATGAGCGCGTGCATCGAGTACGAGGGTTCGAAGCCGATCGCGGTCCGGCCCGGGCCGCCGAAGGTCTGCAGCAGTTGCTGGATGACCTCGTTGGAGCCGTTGGCCGCCCACACGTTCTCCGGGCCGACGGGGTGGCCGGAGGTGTCCGTCAGGTAGGCGGCCAGCCGGGTGCGCAGCTCGACCGCGTCCCGGTCCGGGTAGCGGTTGAGGTCGCGGGCCGCCTCGCGGACCCGCTCGGCGATCCGCTCCACGAGCGGCTCGGGCAGCGGGTACGGGTTCTCGTTGGTGTTCAGGCGTACCGGGACGTCCAGTTGCGGCGCGCCGTAGGGGGACTTGCCGCGCAGTTCGTCCCGCACGGGAAGGTCGTCGATTCCGAAGCTCACTTGTCCGCCGGTACCTTCCAGCCGAACCTCGCCTTGATCGCCGCGCCGTGCGCCGGCAGGTCCTCCGCCTCCGCCAGCGTCACCACGTGGTGCGCGACCTCGGCCAGCGCCTCCCGTGTGTAGTCGACGATGTGGATGCCGCGCAGGAAGGACTGGACGGACAGGCCGGAGGAGTGGCAGGCGCAGCCGCCGGTGGGCAGCACGTGGTTGGAGCCGGCCGCGTAGTCGCCGAGCGAGACCGGCGCCCAGGGGCCGACGAAGATCGCGCCCGCGTTCCGGACCCGGTCGGCGACGGCCGCGGCGTCGGCCGTCTGGATCTCCAGGTGCTCGGCGCCGTAGGCGTCGACCACGCGCAGGCCCTCGTCGACGCCGTCGACGAGGACGATCGCGGACTGCCGGCCGGTCAGGGCCGGGCGGATCCGGTCCTCGACGTGCTTGGTGGCCTCCACCTGGGGCGCGAGCTCCTTCTGCACCGCGTCCGCGAGTTCCGCCGAGTCGGTGACCAGGACGGCCGCGGCCAGCGGGTCGTGCTCGGCCTGGCTGATCAGGTCCGAGGCGACGTGCACCGGGTCGGCGGTGGAGTCGGCCAGGATCGCGATCTCGGTGGGGCCGGCCTCCGCGTCGATGCCGATCCGGCCGGTGAAGTACCGCTTCGCGGCGGCGACCCAGATGTTGCCCGGGCCGGTGACCATGGTCGCGGGCGGGCAGGACTCGGTGCCGTACGCGAACATCGCGACGGCGGTGGCACCGCCCGCCGCGTACACCTCGTCGACGCCGAGCAGCGCGCAGGCGGCCAGGATCGTCGGGTGCGGCAGTCCGCCGAACTCGGCCTGGGCCGGGGAGGCCAGTGCGATCGACGCGACTCCGGCCTCCTGGGCCGGGACGGCGTTCATGACGACGGACGAGGGGTAGACCGAGCGGCCGCCCGGCGCGTACAGCCCGACGCGGTCGACCGGGACCCACTTCTCGGTGACCGAGCCGCCCGGGACGACTTGGGTGGTGTGCGCGCTGCGGCGCTGCTCGCGGTGGACGAGCCGGGCGCGGCGGATGGACTCCTCCAGCGCCGCGCGCACGGCCGGGTCGAGTTCCGCCAGGGCGCGGGTGAGCGCCGCCGCCGGGACCCGCACCCGGTCCAGCCGGACCCCGTCGAACTTCTCCGCGAAGTCGATCAGCGCCGCGTCGCCCCGATGGTGCACGGCCTCGCAGATCGGGCGCACCTTCTCCAGGGCGGCCGCAACGTCGAAGTCGGCTCGGGGCAGCAGGTCGCGCAGGGCGGGGCCCTCGGGAAGGGCGTCGCCGCGCAGATCGATTCGGGAGATCACGGGCTCAATTCTCGCAGACCGGCGAGCGGTGCCGTCCGGCCGTATCAGTGACTGATACGGCACCCGGAAGATCCCCTTCACTTTGGGTGTTCAGTCCGTCACGGAACGGGCATGAACGTGTGTACGAAGTCAGGTACCCGAGCGGACGGGGAGGAAGGGAACCGCGGTGAACGAGGGGGCCGGTATCGACCTGGAGGACCTGCCGGACGACCTCACCGCCACCGAGGCGGGCATGTGGCAGGCCTTCCGCAACGGCACCATGTACGACCTGACCAGCGGGGACGCGATCACCGACGATCCGCACGGCGGACGCGTGTGGGGCCCGGAGCGGACCGTGCGGGCCCGCGTCGTGGCCTGGCTGCTGCTGGACGGGCCGCCCGCCCTGACCGGACGGGTGTCCGCGCTCAAGCTGGCGGGGGTGCAGATCGGCGGCACGCTGGACGTCGCGGGCGGCGCGGTGACGCCGTACGTGGAACTGCGCGGCTGCCGCTTCGAGCGGGAGGTCCTGCTGCCGGAGGCCCACTTCACCACCGTCCGGCTGATCGACTGCTCCGTGCCGCGGCTGGAGGCGGCACGGCTGCGCACCCGGGGCGACCTGCACCTGCCGCGCTGCCGGTTCCACCGCGGCGTGCGGCTCACCGACGCGCACATCGGCACGGACCTGCTGCTCAACCAGGCCGTCGTGCACCGCGACCGCAACGGGCGCTCGATCGCCGGTGACGGGCTGACCGTGGGCCAGGACCTGCAGGCCGAGCTGCTGGAGACGCACGGCGAGCTGAGCCTGCGCAGCGCGACCGTCGGGGTGTCGCTGAGCCTGCGCGGCGCACGGCTGGCCAACCCCGGCGCCCGGCACGCGCTCAACGCGCCCCAGCTGACCGTCGAACGGACCCTGTACCTGACCCCGGCGGGCCTCGGCGCCCAGGCGCTGAGCGGCGCCACCCCGGCCCGGGGGACGCGGATCCAGCGGTTCGAGTGCCAGGGCGGGGTGCGCCTGGACGACGGGCGCTTCGGGGACGCGGTGGACCTCACCCGGGCCCGGTTCTCGCTCACCGACGGGCAGGAACTGTCGCTGCGCCGGCTTCAGACGCCCGAGCTGCGCTTCCTCGGGGAGCGGCCGCGGCGCGGGACCGTGGTGCTGTCGGGCGCGCGGATAGTGACCCTGGTGGACCGCGCGGACGCCTGGCCGGACCCGGGCAGGCTGCACATGCCCGGCTTCGCCTACGAGAACCTGGTGCCGCAGGGCCCGTTCCCGCTGTCCCGGCGGCTGGGCTGGGTGGCGGCGGCGACCGCCGAGTACAACCCGGAGCCGTACGAGCGCCTGGCGGGCGTGCTGCGTGCCGCCGGCGAGGACGAGGACGCCCGCGAGGTGCTGCTCGCGAAGCAGCGCCGCCGCCGCCAGACCCTGCCGCCGGCAGGCAAGTTGTGGGGCTTCGCGCAGGACTGGGCGGTCGCGTACGGGTACCGTCCGGGCCGGGCGCTGGTGTGGATGGCGCTGCTGTGGGCGGCCGGCGCGTGGGCCTTCGCCCACGCCGCGCACGCCCCCGTTCCCGGCGGCAAGCAGCCCGCCTGGAGCCCGGCCCTGTTCGCGCTCGACCTGCTGCTGCCGGTGATAGACCTGGGCCAGACCGCGCAGTGGCAGTTGCGCGGCCCCTGGCAGTGGCTGTCGGCGGCGCTCGTCCTGGTCGGCTGGATCCTGGCCACGGCGGTGGCGGCGGGCGCCACCCGGTTGCTGCGCAGGAGCTGACCGGGGCGGCGGAGCCCCTGCCGCGACGGCGCGAGAGGGGGCGCGGTGCCCGCCGGCCCGGTCGCGGCGCCCGGGGCGGCGGACGCCGCGCCCCCGCACGCCCCGTCGGCCATTAGGCTTCTCGGTCGTGACCACCGTCCGGCTGCCGCTCTTTCCCCTGAACTCGGTTCTGTTCCCGGGACTCGTACTTCCGCTCAACGTATTCGAGGAGCGATATCGCGCCATGATGCGCGAGTTGCTGAAGACACCCGAGGACGCGCCGCGCCGTTTCGCCGTCGTGGCGATCCGCGACGGGCACGAAGTCGCCCCGAGCGCTCCGGGCCTGCCCGACCCGACGTCGCAGCCGGAACGCGGCCCCGCGGCCGGTTTCGGCCCGGACCCGGCCAAGGCCTTCCACTCGGTCGGCTGCGTGGCCGACGCGGCGACGATCCGGGAGCGCCCCGACGGCACCTTCGAGGTCCTGGCCACCGGCACCACCCGGATGCGGCTGCTGTCGGTGGACGCCTCCGGACCGTTCCTCACCGCCGAGCTGCAGGAACTTCCGGAGGAGCCCGGCGACGAGGCGGGCGGCCTGGCGGAGGGGGTGCTGCGGTCGTTCCGGCAGTACCAGAAGCGCCTGGCGGGTGCCCGTGAGCGGTCCCTGTCCACCGGCGCGGACCTGCCGGACGAGCCGTCCGTGGTGTCGTACCTGGTCGCCGCCGCGATGATGCTGGACACACCGACCCGGCAGCGGCTGCTCCAGGCCCCCGACACCGCCTCCCGGTTGCGTGACGAACTGAAACTGCTGCGCGCGGAGACCGCCATCCTCCGTAAGCTGCCCTCGCTGCCCGCGTCGGAGCTGACCCGCGGGCCGACGAGCCTCAACTGAAGTGGTGCGGGAACCTTGGCGAAGAAGGCGAAGAAGCAGCAGCCGGGCGGAACGCCCGCGACGGTGGCGCTGAGCGCGGCGGGCGTGGAGTACGCGGTCCACTCCTACGAGCACGACCCGGCCCACCCCTCCTACGGCGAGGAGGCCGCCCAGGCGATGGGGGTCTCCCCGGACCGGGTCTTCAAGACGCTGGTGGCGGACGTCGACGGCACGCTGACGGTCGCGGTGGTACCGGTGGCCGGTTCCCTGGACCTCAAGGCGCTGGCGTCGGCCGTCGGCGGCAAGCGCGCCGCGATGGCCGACCCGGCGCTCGCCGAACGCACCACCGGCTACGTGCGCGGCGGGATCTCCCCGCTCGGCCAGCGCAAGCGGCTCCGGACGGTGCTGGACGACTCGGCCGGCGGCCATGCCACGGTCTGCGTCTCCGCGGGCCGCCGGGGCCTGGAGGTCGAACTGGCGCCGGGCGATCTCGCCGCGCTGACGTCCGCGGTCCTCGCCCCGATCGGACGCGTCTGACCCGTCCGGGCGGCCGTCGCCCGGGTCTGACCGGCCCGAGCGGCGCGAGCGGTCCGCGGCCGACCGCGCGCACCCGGCCCGGTCGGCGGGAACACCACGTCGGCCGCGGGCGGGCGGCAAGCCCGTCGCGCCGGACGCAGCCGGGCAGCGGGATGGGGCGGGGCGCCGTCCGCGCCCCGGGCACCGCGCCCCCGGCGGGAGCCGCGCCGCCGCCTCCACTGCGGCCCGCTCGGCGGGGGCGCCGTCCCTACGCCCCGGACGGCCGGGGGTGCTTCCCCGTCCGGGCCGCTACGGACGCTGCGGAAGGTACGGCGGCTCCGGATCGCGGGGGCCGAACATCGCCGTGAGACCGAGGTGGACCAGCAGCGCCGCGAGCGGCCAGGCGAGCAGCGCCCCCTTCGCCCCGAGTTCCAGCGGCGCCGGGAAGGTGACCCCCTTGCCCACCGCCTTGGCGTGCGCGAGCACGTCCTGGGCGGGCCCGAGCCACATCCCGAGCCGCCAGGCCAGCACCGCACCGAGCAGGCCGCCCACGCCGAGCGCCACCACCAACGGCACGCCCCCGCGCCGCCGCCAGGCGAACGCCCCGGCCGCGGTGACCGCGCCGAAGGCCAGTGCGAGCAGCGTGAACGTCCCGTCCGCGCCGACCGCCTGCTCGCCCTCGGTGTCCTTGACGTAGACGACCCAGCCGCCGCCGTTCTCCTGACCGACGAGCGGCACGTGCGGCGCCAGCCACCACCACAGCAGTCCGAGGAGTGCCCCGGCGACCGCCACGACCACGGTGACCACGGCGGCCTCGCGCAGTTCGGTCTTCATCCCGGGTCCGTCCTGTCCGTACTGCGGCCCCTGCCCGGCTCCGTACCCGCCGTCAGCGTAGGCGGTGCCGGGTCCGGCGCCGTACGGCCCGGCGCCCGCGGACGGCGAGTCGCCGGGGGACGGCGGCCGGTCCCCGCCGGCGTTCTGCGAGGAGCGGTCGGGCGGTGGCGGAGTCAACGGTGCGGTCACCCCCACATCGTGCCAGGTACGCGTGTGCGCCGCGTCACCGGACGGCCGCCCGGCGGTAGGCCCAGGTGGCTGCCGCCAGCGAGGCCGCCCCCACCGCGGCGCACACGGCGAGGTCACCGGCCACGAACGCCCAGTCGGGCCGCGCGGCGAACGAGCGCGCCAGGGCCTCGACGCCGTAGGTCGACGGCAGCAGGTCGCGGGCCAGCCGGACCGGCTCCGGCATCCGGTCCGCGGGCAGCACCCCCAGCAGCAGCGCCGCCGACATGCCGAGCTGGCCGAGCAGCGTGGCCAGCTCCGGGCGCGGGGCGAGCAGCCCGCAGGCGGCTCCCAGCCCGGACAGCGCCGCTCCGGCGAGCGGGATCACCGCCAGGACCACCCACAGGTGAGCCATCGGCAGACCGAACAGCAGGCAGCCGAAGACGCCGGTGACCACGGTGCCCGGCACCGTGAAGGAGGCGTACGCGGAGGCGGCGCCCAGCACCACCGCGGCGGGCGGCACGGGCAGCGTGGCGTAGTGGTCGAGGCCGCCGCTGGCGCGGAGCTGGCCGAAGTACTGGGCGAGCAGGTTGAGCGCGACGAAGGCGACGACGAGCACCGTCGCCCCGGCGACCACGGACTCCGCCTCGCCGGTGTGGTCCACCACCCCGCGCATCATGACCAGGATGCCGACGGACTGGAAGGTGGCGACGAACAGCAGCGGGACCCGCGCCACCCGCGCCCGGGAGAGCTGCGCCCGGTACACGGCCGCGAGCGAGGGGCGCAGCCGGGCACGCGGGCCGAGTCCGGCCTCGCCGGGATCCTGCTCCTGCCCGGCCGGGTTCCGGCCCGGCACGACGTCGGCGGGTACGGCAATCACCTCAGGCTGCTCCTCTTCCCTTTCCCTTCGGCCCGTCCGCGGCTCGCCCTGCCGTGCGGTACGGACCGGGCGCCCGGCGCGTTCACGTCCTCACCAGTCCCTGCCGCGCGGCGCCGCCGAGGGCCAGGTAGACGTCCTCCAGGCTGGGCGTGGCGAGCGTGAAGTCGTCGAGCGCGGCGAAGGCGCGGCCGCCGGTGACGGTGGCGACGACGGAGCGTGCCTCCTCCGGGGCCAGCCGCAGGGTCCAGCGGCGCCCGGCACCGTCGGCCCGGTCGCGCAGCGCGGCGACCTCGGGGACGTCGAGCGGGGCCTGCTCCCGCCAGACCAGTTCGACCCGTACCTCGTCGGCGACCTGCGCCTTGAGGCCGGCGGGGGTGTCGCAGGCGATGATCCGCCCCCGGTCCAGCACGGCGACGCGGTCCAGGACCGTCTCGGCCTCGATCACGTTGTGGGTGACGAGCAGGACGGTGGTGCCGCGCTCGGCCCGCCGCCGGTCCACCGCGGACCACACGGCCCGCCGGGCGACGGGGTCCATTCCGGTGGTCGGCTCGTCCAGGACCAGCAGGGGGCGCTCGCCGACCAGTACGGCCGCGAAGCAGGCCAGCCGCCGCTGGCCGCCCGACAGCCGCTTCAGCGGGCGCCCGGCGATCGGGGTGAGGCCGAGTTCGTCCAGGACCGCGTCCCGCTCGGCCCGGGCCGGCCGCAGGTCGAGGCCGCGCAGCCGGGCGGTGGTCTCGACGGCCAGGGAGACGGTCAGTTCGTCGAGGGCGGTGGACTCCTGGCCGAGGTAGGCGAGGAGGCGCGCGGCCCGCTCCGGACGGCGCACGATGTCGTGGCCGAGGATGTCCACGCTGCCGCGGTCGGGGCGCATCAGGCCGGTCAGCTGGCGGACGAGGGTGGACTTGCCGGCGCCGTTCGGGCCGAGCAGCCCGAAGATCTCGCCGCGCCGGACGTCCAGCCGTACGTCGTCGGTGGCGCGGACCTCGGGGGTGCCGGGGGTGCCGCGGCGGCCCCGTACCGCCGGGTAGGTCTTGGTCAGTCCGCGCACGGCGCACACGGCGTCGTCACTGTGCCGCATTGGCGGTGCCGCGCTCGTTTCCACAAAGGACGAGGGTACGGGGTCGGGAAGCTTTGCCTGCCTTTGGGGCGGCTCGGCTCCGGGGGGCCGGGCGGTGCTCACTCCCCCGCGGAGGCCGGCTCGGTGGCCGTCCGCACCCCGACCTCGCGCCAGAAGCCGGCCCGGATGGCGTACCGGTCGTGCTCGTCGATCTGGTCGTCCTTGTGGGCGAGCAGACCGAAGCGGGCGGCGTAGCGGAGCAGTTCGCCGTCGATGCGGTGCGGGATCCGCGGGTACATGCCGGACAGCTTCTGCACCTGGCCCTGCTCGCCGAGGCGGGACATCCAGCGGCGGGCGAAGACCTGCCCGACCTCGTAGGGGTCGCCGCCGACGGTGGTGATGTCCTCCTCGCGGTCGGCCCACCGCTGTTCGGCCGTGGTGAGCTGGGCCAGCGTGGGCATGGCCGCCACCTCGGGGGGCTCGGTGGCGGCGCCGGGTCGGTCGACCCAGCCCTTGTCGGAGGACCAGCGCAGGGTCGCCGAGGAGGGCGGCTGGGGGTGCGGGGTCCCGGCGCGCAGCTGGGCCAGGTCCTTGGGGGTGGGGACGCCCTTGGTGGCGGGCAGCCGGTCCGGGGCGCCGTTCGTGGCGGGTGCGGTGCGCTCGGGCTCCTCGGCGGGCCGCTCGGCGGCTCCGGAGAGGGCGGAGTCGGGCAGCGGTGCGGAGAGGATCGCGGCGATCTCGGGCCGGGGAGCGTGCGGCGGCGCGCACACGCCGCCGAGGTCCTTGGCCCGGACGGCCCGGGTGATCCAGGCGCGGTCCAGCACACGGCGCTCGTCGGCCTCGGCCACCAGGTCCTCGGACTGGTTGTAGTCGCCGTCGGCGGCCTGCACGGCCCACAGGTGGACGGCGACGCCGTGCTCCTTGGCCGCCATCATGCCCGGCAGCAGGTCGCCGTCGCCGGTGATCAGGACGATGTCCGAACAGGCGCGGTTGCGGGCCAGTTCGGTCAGCTCGGCGTGCATGGCGGCGTCCACGCCCTTCTGCGCCCAGCGGCCGTCGCTGCGGGTCAGGGCGCCGAGCCGGACGGTCACCCGGGGCATCACCCGCAGCCGGCGGTGCTCGGGCTGGGGGACTCGGTCCGGGGCGCCGTCGAACCAGTAGATGCGCAGCAGGGGCTGCCGGGTCTCGGACTCGGCGCGGTCACGCAGGCCCTGGACGAGGGCGGAGTGATCGACGGTGATCCGGGACCGCGAGGGCTCTCCGGCGAGGAGACTGGCGGCGGCCCCCAGCAGATACCCGGCGTCCACCAGGACGATGCAGCGGTCCACGCGATCCACCCTCTTTCCGGGAGGTTTGCTTCGGGCTTCCTTCGAGTCTGCCCGACCTCGCGGAGGTTAACGGCCCGAACTCGATCTTCGGCGTGGCGTTTCCGGGCGTGCGCCCCCGGGGCGGCCGGTCACCTACGGTAATTGTCTGAAGTGCGCTCCTTATCAGCTTATGTGAATCTGGTCGCGGCTTTGGCCCCCACTTCCCCCACAGGAGGCACCCCATGGCCAGGAACAAGAACCGTGACCGCAAGCAGTCGCAGGCCGAGCGCGGCGTCCGGACGGCGCAGAAGGCCTCGATGGAGCCGCAGATCGAGCAGCATCCGCAGGTGACGCCGGGCGACGTGGCCCGCAAGGGCCGGGAGAAGCGCTTCGGCCACAACTGACCCGGACCGCTGCCGGGCTCCACACGGCGAGGGGTGCACCCGGTCGTCCCGGGCGCGCCCCTCGCCGCGTCGCGCGCGGGGCGGCCGCTCAGCCCGCCAGGCAGGACGGGCCGAGCAGCACCTTCAGGTCGCCGAACAGTGCCGGGTCCGGCTTGACGCGGTGGCGGTCCAGGCGCAGCACCGTCGTCCTGGTCGGCCCCTGGAGCTTGATCCGCACCTCGCTGTCGCCCCGGTGGTGGCTGAGGATCTCACCGAGGCGGCTCACCATGGGCGGGGTGATCCGGGTGGCCGGGATGGTCAGCACCACGGGCGCGTTGGCCCCCGCGGCGGACAGGTCGGGGACCATCAGCTCCATGGCGACCAGGCGGGGCACGTCCTCGCGCTTGTCGAGGCGGCCCTTGACGAACACGACGGCGTCCTCGACGAGCTGGGTGGAGACGAGCTGGTAGGTCGCCGGGAAGAACATGCACTCGATCGAGCCGGCGAGGTCCTCGACCGTGGCGATGGCCCAGGCGTTGCCCTGCTTGGTCATCTTGCGCTGCAGGCCCGAGATGATGCCGCCGATGGTGACGACCGCGCCGTCGGCGTGCTCGCCCCCGGTGAGCTGTGAGATGCCCGCGTCGGCCTTGTCGGACAGCACGTGCTCCAGTCCGAACAGCGGGTGGTCCGAGACGTAGAGGCCGAGCATCTCGCGCTCCTGGGCGAGCAGGTAGGTCTTGTCCCACTCCTCGTCGGTGAACTGGACGTCGAGCCCGAAGCCCGGCTCGTCGCCGCTGTCCTCGCCCATGCCGCCGAAGAGGTCGAACTGCCCCTCGGCCTCCTTGCGCTTGACCGCGACCACGTTGTCGATCATCGGCTCGTACTGCGCCGTGAGGCCCTTGCGGGTGTGCCCCATGGTGTCGAAGGCGCCGGCCTTGATCAGCGACTCCGTGGTGCGCTTGTTGCACACCACCGCCTCGACCTTGTCCAGGTAGTCGGGGAAGGAGGCGTACTTGCCCTTGGCCTTGCGGCCCCTGATGATCGCCTCGACGACGTTGGTGCCGACGTTGCGCACGGCGGACAACCCGAAGAGGATCACGTCGTCGCCCTGGGCGGCGAAGTTCGCCTCGGACTCGTTGACGTTGGGCGGGAGCACCCGGATGCCCATGCGGCGGCACTCGTTGAGGTAGACCGCGGACTTGTCCTTGTCGTCCTTGACGGACGTGAGCAGTGCGGCCATGTACTCGGCCGGATGGTTGGCCTTCAGGTAGGCGGTCCAGTAGGAGACCAGTCCGTAGGCGGCCGAGTGCGCCTTGTTGAAGGCGTAGCCGGCGAACGGGACCAGCACGTCCCACAGGGCCTGGATGGCCTCGTCGCTGAAGTCCTTCTTCCGTGCGCCCTCCTGGAAGAGGACGAAGTTCTTCGCCAGCTCGTCCGGCTTCTTCTTGCCCATCACGCGGCGGAGGATGTCGGCCTCGCCCAGCGAGTAGCCGGCGATGATCTGGGCGGCCTTCTGCACCTGCTCCTGGTAGACGATCAGGCCGTGGGTGACGTCCAGGACCTCCTTGAGCGGCTCCTCCAGCTCGGGGTGGATGGGCGTGATCTCCTGCTGGCCGTTCTTCCGCAGGGCGTAGTTGGTGTGCGAGTTCATGCCCATCGGGCCCGGGCGGTACAGGGCCGAGACGGCGGAGATGTCCTCGAAGTTGTCCGGCTTCATCAGCCGGAGCAGCGAGCGCATGGGTCCGCCGTCGAACTGGAAGACGCCCAGGGTGTCGCCGCGCTGGAGCAGGTCGAAGGTGGTGGGGTCGTCCAGCGGCAGCGACAGCAGGTCGATGTCGACGCCCTTGTTGGCCTTCACCATCTTGACGGCGTCGTCCATGATCGTGAGGTTGCGCAGGCCCAGGAAGTCCATCTTCAGCAGGCCGAGCGACTCGCAACTCGGGTAGTCCCACTGGGTGATGGTGACGCCGTCGGTGTGCCGGACCCAGACCGGGACGTGGTCGGTGATGGTCTCGCTGGACATGATCACGCCGGCCGCGTGCACACCCATCTGGCGCACCAGGCCCTCGACGCCGCGCGCGGTGTCGATGACCTTCTTCACGTCCGGTTCGTTGTCGTACATCCCGCGGACCTCGCCGGCCTCCGAGTAGCGCGGGTGCTCGGGGTCGATGATCCCGGAGAGCGGGATGCCCTTGCCGAGGACGTCGGCGGGCATCGCCTTGGTGATGCGGTCGCCCATCGCGTACGGGTAGCCCAGCACCCGCGCGGAGTCCTTGATGGCGTTCTTGGCCTTGATGGTGCCGTAGGTGCCGATCATGGCGACCTTGTCGGCTCCGTACTTCTCCGTCACGTAGCGGATCACCTCGACGCGCCGGCGCTCGTCGAAGTCGATGTCGACGTCGGGCATCGAGATGCGCTCGGGGTTGAGGAACCGCTCGAAGATCAGACCGTGCGGGATCGGGTCGAGGTCGGTGATGCCCATGGCGTAGGCGACGATCGAGCCCGCCGCGGACCCGCGGCCGGGGCCCACCGCGATGCCCTGGCCCTTGGCCCACATGATGAAGTCGGCGACCACCAGGAAGTAGCCGGGGAAGCCCATCGAGATGATGACGTCCATCTCGTACTCGGCCTGCTTCTGGCGGTCCTCGGGCACGCCGCCGGGGAAGCGGCGCGCCATGCCGCGGCGGACCTCCTCCTGGAACCAGGTGACCTCGGTGTACCCCTCGGGGATGTCGAACTTCGGCATCAGGTCGCGCTTCTCGAACATGCCGGTGGTGTCGACCATCTCGGCGATCAGGAGCGTGTTGGCGCAGCCCTCCTGCCAGGCGTCCGAGGAGTCGATGGCGTACATCTCGTCCGTGGACTTCAGGTAGTAGCCGGTGCCGTCGAACCTGAAGCGGTCGGGGTCGGAGAGGTTCTTGCCGGTCTGGATGCACAGCAGGGCGTCGTGGGCGCCCGCCTCGTGGGCGTAGGTGTAGTGCGAGTCGTTGGTGACCAGCGGGGGGATGCCGAGCTTCCTGCCGATCTCCAGCAGCCCGTCGCGGACCCGGTGCTCGATCTCGATGCCGTGGTCCATCAGTTCCAGGAAGTACCGGTCCTTGCCGAAGATGTCCTGGTAGTCGGCGGCCGCCTTGAGGGCCTCGTCGAACTGGCCGAGGCGGAGCCGGGTCTGCAGTTCGCCGGAGGGGCAGCCGGTGGAGGCCACGATGCCCTCCGACCACTGCGCGATGGTCTCCTTGTCCATCCGGGGCCACTTCTGCAGCCAGCCCTCGGCGTAGGCGTCGGAGGAGAGCCGGAAGAGGTTGTGCAGGCCCGTGCTGTTGACGGCCCACATCGTCTTGTGGGTGTAGCCGCCGGAGCCGGAGACGTCGTCGCGCTTCTGGTGCGGCTGACCCCACTGGATCTTGCGCTTGGTGCGCCGGGACTCGGGGGCGACATAAGCCTCGATCCCGATGATGGGGGTGATTCCGGCCTTCTGCGCGGAGTGGAAGAAGTCGTAGGCTCCGTGGAGGTTGCCGTGGTCGGACATGGCGATGTGCGTCATGCCCATCCCGTTGCACGCGTCGAACATGTCCTTCAGCCGCGCGGCACCGTCCAGCAGGGAGTACTGGGTGTGCACGTGCAGGTGCGTGAACGGCGGCTTTGACACGGTGCGGCCTCCAGGGCAACGCTCGGCGAAGGGTCGGCGGACGGGTCCGGGGTGGGCCTCGAAGTCTATGCCTCCGGACCTTACGTGTGAGATGAATACTGCGCCCGGAGCACCCCGGCCGGGGCGGCATCCGGGCGGCGCGCGGCGGGCACTCCCGCGGACCCCCGCGCGTTGGAAGCGGCAGGAGACCCTGTCGTACACGCACTGCACCAGGAGGCACCCAGCGATGTCGGTACCCGAGCTCAGCGCCGAGCAGCGCGGCGAGGAGATCCTCGCCGTCTTCGACACCGCCTTCGGCGAGCTGCTGGCCGCCGACCCGGCCGCGTTCCGGGTGAAGTTCCGCAAGATGGCGGCCTCGGCGTTCGCGTTCTACCGCGGGACGGCATGCCTCTTCTACCACGACGTGGAGTCCGAGAAGCGGGGCGGCCCGTACCTGGACGACCGCACCTCGCGGGTGTGGATCCACGGGGACCTGCACGCCGAGAACTTCGGCACCTACATGGACGCCAACGGCCGTCTGGTCTTCAACGTCAACGACTTCGACGAAGCCTACGTCGGTCCCTTCACCTGGGACCTCAAGCGCTTCGCGGCCTCCATGGCGCTGGTCGGGTACGCCAAGGCGCTCGGCGACGACCAGATCGGCGAGCTGGTGCGGATCTACGCGCAGGCGTACCGGGAGCGCATCCGCGCCCTGGCCACCGGGGCCAAGAGCGACGAGGTGCCGCCCTTCACCCTGGACACCGCGGACGGTCCGCTGCTGGACGCCCTGCGCGACGCCCGGTCGCTGACCCGTTTCGGCCTGCTCGACTCGATGACCGAGATCCGCGACTTCGAGCGCCGCTTCGCCCCCGGCGGCGGCGCCGTCGAGCTGGACGCGGCCACCCGCTACAAGGTGCTCGCCGCCTTCGACGGCTACCTCGAGACGCTGCCGGAGTCGTCGCTGGCCCGCCCCGACTCCTACCGGGTGAAGGACGTGGTCGGCCGCCGCGGCATCGGCATCGGCTCCGCCGGGCTGCCCTCGTACAACATCCTGCTGGAGGGCAACAGCGACGCCCTGGAGAACGATGTCGTGATCTACATCAAGCAGGCCCAGACCCCGGCCGTGTCCCGGCACATCACCGAACCGGCGATCCGCGACTACTTCCGGCACGAGGGCCACCGCACGGTGATCTCGCAGCGCGCGCTGCAGGCGCACGCCGACCCGTGGCTGGGCTGGACCGAGCTGGACGGCGCGGGCCAGCTCGTCGCCGAGGTGTCGCCGTACGCGGTCGACCTGGACTGGGGCGACATCGACGACCCCGAGGAGATCGCCGGCGTCGTCGCCGACCTCGGGCGGGCCACCGCGGCCATGCACGCGGCCGCGGACGACACCTCCGGCGAGTCGCTGGTGCCGTTCTCCACCGAGCGGGCCATCGACGCGGCGATCGCCGCGGACGAGGAGGGCTTCGCCTCGCTGCTGATCGACTTCGCGCACGCCTACGGTGCCCGGGCCCGCGCCGACCACCAGATCTTCGTCGACCTGTTCCGCAACGGGCGGATCCCGGGTCTGTGACGGAACGGACGCTCACAGGGTCCCTTTAGGGGTCTCTTACCCGAGCACGTGGCACACTGCTCTCCGCTATGGACATATCCGGGACCCGCCTTCGAGCCGTACGCGCGGCGCTGTTCACGGCACTGGTCGTGACGCTCAGCGCCGCGTCGCACGTGCTGCTGTCGCGGGTCCCGCTGCCGGCGAACACGGTGGCCGCGGTCGCCGCCGCCGTGTTCGTCCCGGCGTACGCGCTGGCCGGCCGGGAACGCGGCTTCGGCCGGATCGCCGCTCTGCTGGTCCCCCTGGAACTGGCCGCCGACACGGTCTTCACCACCGGCCAGCACGTCTGCTACGGCCCCGCCGGGGGCCCGGTCACCGGCCCGTTGCGCTCGGTGGGCTGGGACGTGCTGTGCGGCAACCGCGCCGACATCGGCACCCCGCTGGCCCGGATGACCGGCACGGACACCGACCGGCTTGCCGTCCTGCTGTCCCACGCCGACCCGGCGGCGACCTGGCTGCTGCTCGCCGCGCACATCGGCGTCGGCCTGCTCGCTGCCGCCTGGCTGCGCCGGGGCGAGCGGGCGCTCGCCCAGTTGCTGCGGGCGGCGACCGCGACCACGTTCCGCCCGCTGCTGCTCGCCGTCGCCGCGGTCACGGTACGGCCCGCCCGGGTGCTGGGCCCGCTGCCGCGACCGGTCCGCCGGACCGCGGCCGCCCGCGGCCCCCTCCTGGCGCTCTCCCTGGGACGGCGCGGACCGCCGTGCTCGCCCGCCGCCGCCTGAACGGCACACCGGCGTCCGGGCAGCGGCACTCCCCTCCCTTCCTTCTCACGACTTGACGCGCACGGCGGTGCGCGTCCCACACGGAGACCATCAGCATGAGCAAGCGGAACAGCCAGGAAGCCAAGCGCGCCGCCCGGGAGCGGCTGCGGATCGAACGCGAGCGCCAGGCCAGGCGGGCCAAGATCAAGCGGCAGATCGTCGTGGCCTGCTCGATCGTGGCCGTGCTGGCGGCGGCGGGCGGCATAGGCTACGCGGTCGTCCAGGCGAACAAGCCGGGCAAGTGGGAGGCCGCCCTGAACGACAAGGTCGTCGCGCCGGCCAACACCTCCGGCAAGGACGGCACGACCGTGATCATCGGAAAGGACAGCGCGAAGAAGACCCTCAAGGTCTACGAGGACCCGCGCTGCCCGATCTGCGCCCAGTTCGAGCAGACCGTCGGCTCGACCCTGAAGAAGGACTACGACGCCGGCAAGTTCAAGATCCAGTTCATCGGCGGCACCTTCCTCGACGGGGACGGCGACAAGAACGGGAAGCTGGACATCGGCTCCCGCGGCGAGGGCTCCAAGAACGCCATGAGCGCCCTGGGCGCCGCACTGAACGTCAGCCCGGAGGCCTTCCTCGAGTACAAGTCGGCCCTCTACTCGGAGAAGAACCACCCCGACGAGTCGACCGACAAGTTCAAGAGCGACGACTACCTGATCAAGGTCGCCGACTCGGTCGACGCCCTGAAGGGCAACAAGAAGTTCCAGGACGCGGTCCGCGGCGGCACCTACGACGCCTGGGCGCTGGCCATGTCGGAGACGTTCAACACCAACAAGGACGACGTCACCGGCACCCCGAGCCTGGTCATGGACGGCAAGAAGCTCACCGGCTCGGACGGCAAGAACACCCCGATGACCGTCGCCGAGTTCACCTCCGCGCTCGACGCCGCACTCAAGGGCTGACCCGGCGTCACCCGGGGCCCCGCGCCTCGGGGGTGACTCGTGGAAAAAGAGCGGGCGAACTTTTGCCGGTTCGCCCGCTCATTCGCGTACCGATCAGTAACCTGATCGGTCGTGACCAGTCGATACAGATCAGCCGAGGGCCCCGACGCCCCCGATTCCCGCTCCCCGCGCCGCCGTACGGTCGTCAAGGCCGCGGCGGCCACCGCTGTGCTGGCCGCGCCGCTCGCCGCGGCCCTGCCCGCCAGCGCCGCCGACCGGGCGCCCGCCTTCCTGCACGGCGTCGCCTCCGGCGACCCCCTGCCCGACGGCGTCCTGCTGTGGACCCGCGTGACCCCCGTACCGGAGGCGACGCCCGGATCGGGGCTCGGCCCCGACACCGAGGTCGAGTGGGTCGTCGCCCGGGACAAGGCGCTGACCCGGGTCGTCGCCAGGGGCTCGGTGACCGCGACCGCAGCCGCCGACCACACCGTGAAGGCCGATGTCCGCGGCCTGGAACCGGCCACCGACTACTGGTTCCGCTTCTCGGCCGGCGGCACCGACTCGCCGCCGGCGCGCACCCGCACCGCGCCGGCGGCGCACGACGCCGTGACCGGCCTCCGGTTCGGCGTGGTGTCCTGCGCCAACTGGGAGGCCGGGTACTTCGCCTCCTACCGTCATCTCGCCGCCCGCTCCGACCTGGACGCCTGGCTGCACCTGGGCGACTACATCTACGAGTACGGCACCGGGGAGTACGGCACCCGCGGCAAGGTCGTCCGGCAGCACGCACCCACCCACGAGATACTCAGCCTCGCCGACTACCGCATCCGGCACGGCAAGTACAAGACCGACCCGGACCTGCGGGCCCTGCACGCCAAGGCACCCGTCATAGCGATCTGGGACGACCACGAGTTCGCCAACGACGCCTGGTCCGGCGGCGCCGAGAACCACACCGAGGGCGCCGAGGGCACCTGGTCGGCCCGTCAGGCGGCGGCCCGCCAGGCGTACTTCGAGTGGATGCCGGTCCGACCGGCGATCGAGGGCACCACCTACCGGCGGCTGCGCTTCGGCAAGCTCGCCGACCTCTCCCTGCTGGACCTGCGCTCGTTCCGCTCCCAGCAGGTGTCCGTCGGCAACGGCAGCGTCGACGACCCGGACCGCACGATCACCGGGCGCGCCCAGCTCGACTGGCTCAAGTCCGGTCTGAAGGCGTCCGACACGACGTGGCGGCTGGTCGGCAACTCGGTGATGATCTCGCCGTTCGCGATCGGCTCCCTCTCCGCGGACCTGCTGCGTCCGCTCGCCGAACTGCTCGGGCTGCCCAAGGAGGGCATCGCCCTCAACACCGACCAGTGGGACGGCTACACCGACGACCGCCGCGAGCTCCTCGCCCACCTGCGGTCGAACGCCATCCGCAACACCGTCTTCCTGACCGGCGACATCCACATGGCCTGGGCCAACGACGTGCCGGTGGACGCCGGCACGTACCCGCTGTCCGCCTCGGCCGCCACGGAGTTCGTGGTCACCTCGGTGACCTCCGACAACCTCGACGACCTCACGGGCCTTCCGGAGGGCGTCGTCTCGGCGCTGGCCTCACCGGTCATCCGCGCCGCCAACCGGCACGTCCACTGGGTCGACACCGACCGCCACGGCTACGGGGTGCTGGACATCACCACCGACCGGGCGCAGATGGACTACTACGTGGTGTCCGACCGCACGGACCCGCACGCGACCTCCGCCTGGAGCCACTCGTACCGCACCCGCAGCGGTACGCAGAAGGTCGAGCGCAGCTGGCGCCCCGTCTGACGGAGCACCGCGGCGCGGCGGGCCCGCGCGGTCGAGGGCAGGCCTAAAGCGAGTCGAGGAAGCCGAGGGCCACCCGCCAGGTGGCCTCGGCGGCCTCCGCGTCGTAGTCGGGAAGGTCGGGGTCGGTGTAGAGGTGGCCGGCCCCGGCGTACCGGTACACCTCGATGTCGGCGCCGGCCCGGCCCATCCGCAGGTACCAGGCGCTCAGCCAGTCGTCCGTCTCGAACGGATCCGGCTCGGCCACGTGCAGCTGCACCGGCAGCCCGTCGGCGGCGGCGTCCGGCGGCAGGTCCGAGGTGCCGTGCAGGAGCAGCAGCCCGCGCGCCTTCTCGTCGCCGAGGGCCAGGTTCTGCGCGAGGGAGGCGCCGAGCGAGAAGCCCGCGTACACCAGCCCGCGGTCGGAGTGCGGCGCGGCGGCCAGCACGGCCCGCCTGAGCAGCTCGTCCGAGCCGATCTGCTGCTTGTGCGCCATGCCCTCCTCGACCGTGTCGAAGGTGCGTCCCTCGAACAGATCCGGTGTCCAGACCTGGTGCCCGGCGCCGCGCAGCCGGTCGGCGGCCGCGCGCACGGCGGGGCGCGGTCCGTGGGTCGAGTGAAAGAGCACGATGTCCATGAGCCCATGGTGCCAGCCGGCACCGACGCCGCCGGCCGCCCCCGGGAGCGCGGGCCCCGCCCTCCACGTGTCCCACACCTCACCGCGAGCCGTGTTCGCAACCCGCCGATGCCGGTTACGTTCGGAGGCATGGAGAACGTACTCCGCCCGCTGATCTTCGTCGCCGCTTCGGTGATCCTCACCGCCGCCCTGGGGTGGGCCACCGACCGGCTGCTGCGCAAGGCCGACGCCCGGCACCACGAGACGCCGCTGTGGGGACTGCTGCGCCGCAGCCGCGTCCCCTACCAGCTGGTGATCTGCGCCGCCCTGCTCAGAGGCAGCCACCGGGAGGCCCGGCTGCTGCCGAAGTACGACGGCACCGTCGACCGGACACTGGTCCTGGTGCTGATCGGGGCCACCGCGTGGCTGGTCGTCCGGATCGCGTCGGCAGTCGTCGAGACCTCCTACCGCCGGTACGCGAGCGCGCACCGGGACCGCGACCCGGCCCGGGTCCGGCGGGTGCGCACCCAGGTCACCCTGATCATGCGGGTGGTGACGGCGGTGGTCGGCGTGCTCGCGACCGCCGCGATGCTGCTGACCTTCCCCGCGCTGCGGGCGGCCGGTGCCTCCCTGCTGGCCTCGGCGGGCATCCTCGGCATCGTCGCCGGTGTGGCCGCCCAGTCCACCCTGGGCAACCTCTTCGCCGGGCTGCAGATCGCCTTCGGCGACATGGTGCGGATCGGCGACACCGTGGTGGTGGACGGCGAGTGGGGCACCGTCGACGAGATCACGCTGACCTTCCTGACCGTGCTGACCTGGGACGAGCGCCGGATCACCATGCCGGTGTCCTACTTCACCTCCAAGTCGTTCGAGAACTGGACCCGCGGCACCCCGCAGATGACCGGCACCGTCTACTGGCACCTGGACCACTCGGCGCCCCTCGACGAGATGCGGGCGCGGCTGCGGGACATCCTGCGCGCCTGCCCGGCCTGGGACGGACGCGACTACGGCCTGGTGGTCACCGACTCCACGCCCACCACCATCGAGGTGCGCGCGCTGGTGACGGCCAAGGACCCGGGCGACGTGTGGACCGCGCGGGTCACGGTGCGCGAGGAGATGGTGCGCTGGCTGTACGCCGAGCACCCGTACGCGCTGCCGCGGATCACCACCGCGGACATGACGCCGTCGCGCCCGCTGCCGGCGGCCCGCCCGGCCGCCGGGGAGGCGAACGGCTCCCGGCCCTCCCTCGACAAGGAGCAGGCCCCCGCCCGGCCCTCCGTCGACGGGAGGCCGGCCCGCGGCGTACGGAGCTGACCGCGGCCGCGGCACCGCTCAGTGGCCGCGCTCGGCGCCGCCGTTGACCTGGATGATCTGCGAGGTGATGTGCCCGGCACCGGGCGAGGCCAGCCAGTGCAGGGTGGCTGCCACGTCCCCGGGCGTCGCGGGACGCCCGGTGGAGGTCTCCGCGATCAGTTGCCGGCGCCGCGTCTCGTCCATCGAGTCGCCGAAGAAGCCGGTGTCCTCGACGTATCCGGGCGCGACCACGTTCACGGTGGTGCCGTGCGGTCCGAGCCGCCGGGCAAGGTCGTGGGCGTACGGGTGCAGGGCGGCCTTGGCGGCCGCGTAGGACCCGCTGCCCGAGCCCCGGTAGGCGGCGATGGAACTGACGAACAGCACCCGCCCGCCCGGGTCGGCGAGCCGGTGCTCCAGCGCCTCGGTGAGCAGCACCGCGGTCAGGGTGTTGAGGCGGAAGTCGGCGGTCCAGCGGTGCGCGGCCAGGTCGAGCGGGTCGTCGACACCCGGCGGTGCGGGCACCAGGCGTCCGGCTCCGCCGGCGCAGTTGAGCAGCACGTCCACGGTGCCGAGCTCCTCGGCGACGTACCGTGCGACACGGCGGACCTCGGCCGGATCGGCGAGGTCCGCGGGGAAGGCGAGCGCCCCGGGCACCTCGGCCCGCTCCAGCACGCCGGCCCGCCGCCCGAGCAGCAGTACCTGGTCCCCGTCGGCTGCGAAGGCCTGCGCCGCCGCGAGGCCGATTCCGGTACCGCCACCGCTGATCACGACGTTGCGAGTCATGATCCGAGCCTACTGAGGGGCGGTGGGCACCGCGCGGGATTTCGCCCCGCCTGCGGGTCATCGCAGGCTGCGCACGTCCAGATGGCGCAGCACCCGGTCCACGACCTCCGGATCCGCGCCCGGCTCGCTGCGTGCCGCCAGTACTTCGTGCCGCGCCGCGCTGAGCAGTTCCCCGTGCAGCCGGCGCACCCGCTTCAGCCGGGCCACCCGCTGCTCGTGGGCCTCCCGGCGCTCCTCCTCCCCGACCTCCGGACTGATCCGCACCCCGATCTCGACGGCCCGCCGCAGCATCTGCTCGGACAGCTCGTCGGGCAGTTCCTCGACGGCCTCGATCTCGCGCAGCCTGCGCTTGGCGGCCCGGGCCGCGCGGACCGCCAGCTCCTTCTCGAAGGCCTCCTCCCGCTCGGTGTCGGCCCGCACCCCCAGCAGCCGGACCAGCCAGGGCAGGGTCAGCCCCTGGGCCACCAGCGTCACCATGATCACTCCGAAGGCGATGAACACGATCTCGTCCCGGTCGGGGAAGGCGGCACCGGTGTCCGTGGTCAGCGGGACGGCCAGGGCCAGCGCCACCGAGGCGACGCCGCGCATCCCGGACCACCACATGATCACGGTCTCCCGCCAGCTCGTCGGGATGTCCTCGTCGTGGTCGCGGCGGGCGTGCAGCCGCTTGGTCAGCCAGGTGGCCGGCAGCAGATAGAGCAGCCGTACGGCGACCACCACGCCGACGACCGCTCCGGCCCAGCCGAGCATGTCGGCCCACCGCCCGGCCGCCGTGCGGACCGCGTTGTGCAGTTCCAGTCCGATCAGCCCGAACGCGACGCCGGTGACGAGCGTGTCGACGATGTTCCAGAAGGTGTGCCCGGCAAGGCGGGTCATGACGTCGTCGGCGTCGGCGGCGTACTCGGAGAGGAACAGCGCGGTGATCAGGACGGCGAGCACGCCGGATCCCTGGAGCTGCTCGGCGAGCACGTAGGCGGCGTACGGCACCAGCAGTGTCAGCCCGATCTGCAGGGTGGGGTCCTCCAGCAGGCCGAGCATCCGGTTCGCGGCCCAGCCCAGTGCGGTACCGACCGCCAGGGCGACGACCGCGGACAGCACCAGGTCGAGACCTGCCCGCCAGGGCGAGAAGCTGCCGGTGACGGCGGCGGCGATCGCGACGTGGTAGAGCACGATCGCCGTCACGTCGTTGAACAGGCCCTCGCCCTCCAGGATCGACACCAGCCGGCGCGGCAGGCCGAGCTGCCCGGCGACCGCGGTCGCCGCGACCGGGTCGGGCGGTGCGACCAGCGCCCCGAGGGCGAAGGCCGCGGCGACCGGCAGTCCCGGCACGATCGCGTGGGCGACGGCGGCCACGCACAGCATGGTCACGAAGACCAGCGCCACCGCCAGCAGGAGGATCGGCCGCACATTGGCGGTGAACTGCCGCCAGGAGGTCCGGCGCACCGCCGCGTACAGCAGCGGGGGCAGCAGCAGCGGAAGGATCAGTTCGGGCGGGATCTCGACGTTGGGCACGAAGTCGAGCAGGGCGAGCAGGATGCCGAGCAGCGTCACCAGCACGGGTGCCGGAAGCCGCAGCCGCTCCCCGACCGGCACGCTCACCACGGCCCCGACCAGCAGCACGAACAGCAGGGCCAACTGATCCACGGTCAGCGCTCCGGGCGGTCGACGGTGCGGCGGGAGAGAACGTCCCCCAGCCTGCCACGGTCTCGCGCCCACCAGCGCCTTTGCGGCTGCCGGCGCCGCATTGCGCCTCCGTCCGCGGGGCGGCGGGGCAGCGGGGCAGCGGGGCGGCAGGGCTACAGGGCGCGCCGCATCGACCGGTGCCAAATGCCCGCGTCCGGGAACTGCGGCCCGTAGGCCGTGTAGCCGAGCCGCTCGTAGAAGGCCAGCGCGTGCGTCTGCGCGTGCAGGTCGACCGCGGTGAGCCCGCGCACGCGTGCCGCCTCCTCGACGGCCCGCACCAGCGCCGCGCCGACACCCTGCCCGCGCGCCGCTCGGGTCACCGCGAGCCGGCCGAGCGAGCCCACCGAGGCCTCGCCGCCGTTCTTCGCGGCGGCCGCCTCGCCGTGCAGCAGCCGCCCGGCGCCGATCGGCACGCCGTCCGCGCGGACGGCCAGCACGTGCACCGCTCCGGCGTCGTGGGCGTCGTACTCGATCTCCTCCGGCACGCCCTGCTCGGCGACGAAGACCTCCTTGCGCACGGCGAAGCAGGCCGCGCGGTCGGCGGGGTCCTCGGCGACCCGGACGACGTAGTCCGGGACGGCGTCCGCGGGGTTCGGCCCGCTCATGCCCAGGTCTCCTCGCGGACCTGGTCGAGGGCCTCCTGGAGGTCGTCCGGGTAGCGGCTGGCGAACTCGACCCACCGCCCGTCCCCGGGGTGCTCGAAGCCGAGCCGTACCGCGTGCAGCCACTGCCGGTGCAGCTTCAGGCGCCGGGCGAGCGTGGGGTCGGCCCCGTAGGTCAGGTCGCCGACGCAGGGGTGCCGGTGGGCCGCCATGTGGACGCGGATCTGGTGGGTGCGGCCGGTCTCCAGCTTCACGTCGAGCAGGGAGGCCGCCCGGAAGGCTTCGATGAGGTCGTAGTGCGTCACGGACGGCTTGCCGTCCGCGGTGACCGCCCACTTGTAGTCGTGGTTCGGATGGCGGCCGATGGGCGCGTCGATGGTGCCGCTGGTCGGGTCGGGGTGGCCCTGCACGAGGGTGTGGTAGCGCTTGTCGACCGTGCGCTCCTTGAACTGGCGCTTGAGCGAGGTGTACGCGTGCTCCGACTTGGCGACCACCATCAGGCCGGAGGTGCCGACGTCCAGGCGGTGCACGATGCCCTGCCGCTCGGCGGCACCGGAGGTCGAGATGCGGTAGCCGGCCGCCGCCAGCCCGCCGATCACGGTAGGTCCGGTCCAGCCGGGCGACGGATGCGCGGCCACCCCGACCGGTTTGCCGATCACCACGACGTCGTCGTCGTCGTGCACGATCTCCATGCCCTCGACCGGCTCGGCGACGACCTGAACGGGGGCGGGTGCCTGCGGCATCTCGACCTCCAGCCAGGCACCGCCGTGGACCCGCTCGGACTTCCCGACCACCGTCCCGTCGACCGCGACCTTGCCCGCCGCGGCGAGCTCGGCCGCCTTGGTGCGGGAGAAGCCGAACATCCGGGAGATGGCGGCGTCGACGCGCTCGCCCTCCAGGCCGTCGGGCACGGGCAGGGTACGGATCTCGGGAATCGTGCTCACCCGTCGAGTATGCCGGACGGCGAGGGCGCCTCCGCAGGCGCGGTACCGGGACGGGGACGGGCACGGTGCCGGCTCGGTGCCGGTGGACGGCTCGATCCCGGTGGACGGCTCGATCCCGGTGGACGGCTCGATCCCGGTGGACGGCTCGATCCCGGTGGACGGCTCAGTCCCGGTGGACGGCTCAGTCCCGGTGGACGGTGCCGTCCGGGTCGACGCCGCGGAAGGAGAGCAGCACGATCAGGATGCCGCCGCACACGATCGCCGAGTCCGCCAAGTTGAACACGGCGAAGTGCTTCGGGGCGATGAAGTCGACGACCCTGCCCTCGAGGACGCCCGGCGAGCGGAAGATCCGGTCGGTGAGGTTGCCGAGCGCGCCGCCGAGCAGCAGTCCGAGCGCGATCGCCCAGGGCAGGCTGTACAGCTTGCGCGCGAGCCGGGCGATCACCACGATCACGGCGGCCGCGATCACCGAGAAGATCACCGTGAAGGCCTCACCGAAGCCGAAGGCCGCACCCGCGTTGCGGATCGCCTCCAGCTTCAGCCAGTCCCCGAGGATCTCGATCGGCGCGTGGTGCTCCAGCTTCGCCACCACGATCAGCTTGCTGACCAGGTCGAGCGCGTACGCGAACGCGGCGACCGCGAACAGCACCGCGACCCGGCGGGCACGCGGCGACGCGGCCTCGGCGCTCTGCTGCCCCTCGAGGGGGCCCTGGCCGGCCGGGAGGTCCTGCCCCTGGGAGCCGCCGGACGACCGCTCCGGCCCGGCCTGCGCCTCGTCCGGGGTGTCCGGCGTACCGATGATGCGCTCCGCTTCTGCCACGTGAGTCCCTCGACCTAGGTACCTGACTGGGGACGAGCGTACGGCACGCCCGTCCCCGGCGAGGGAGCGGTCAGTACCTGCGCTCCTGCTTCTGCTTGCACTCCACGCACAGCGTGGCCCGCGGGAAGGCCTGCATACGGGCCTTCCCGATGGGGTTGCCGCAGTTCTCGCACAGACCGTACGTCCCGGTGTCCAGCCGCTGCAGGGCACGCTCCACCTGGAGGAGCATCTCGCGCGCGTTCGCGGCCAGCGCCAGCTCGTGCTCGCGGGTGATGTTCTTCGTGCCGGTGTCCGCCTCGTCGTCACCGGCGCCGTCCGCGGAGTCCCGCATGAGGCCGGCCAGGGACTGCTCGGACGAGGCGATCTCGGCGCGCAGCCGCGCCACCTCCGAGTGCAGCTCGGCGCGGGCCTCCTCGACCTCCTCCGGCGCCCACGGGTCCTCGCCGGGACGCACCGCCAGTTCGCCGGGCTCCGCCGCGCCGCCGCGCGCCTTGGGAACGCCGCTCTTCCCCGCCGTGGCCGTGCCTGGAGTCTTCTTCGCAACCACTGTCGTGGCTCCCGTCTGCTCCGCGGCCTCAGCCGCGCCCGCCTTCTTGGACGTGCTCTTCGCGGCGGCCCGTTTCCCGGCCGCCTTCTTCCCCGCCGTCTTCCTCGCCGCCTTCTCGGCCGGCTTCTTCCCGGCGGCCTGCCCGCCGGAGGCGGCCGGGCTGCTCGCCGCTTCCCCCGCGGCCGCTCCTTCCGCCCCCTCCGTCGCAGCCCCTGCCTCGTGCGTACGCCGCGCCCGCTCGGCCCCCGCCTCCTCGCCGGCCCGCTTTCCCGGAGCCGCCTTCCTGCCGGCCGCCCTCTTCGCGGTCGCCTTCCTCGCGGTCGCCTTCCTCGCGGCCGTCCTCTTCGCGGCCGGTTTCCCGGAGGATTCCGCCGCCCCGTGTTCGACCGGTGCATTCTCCCCCGCCGGCCCGTTCCGCGCTGCCTTCTCGGCCGCGCCGGCCGCGGCTGCGGTACCCGTGGCACCGGACTTCGCCGCGCCCGCCTCCCCGGCCGCGCCACCGCCGGGGGCACGCTCCGCCCTCCCGGCTGCCGACTGCTGTACGGCGGTCTTCTTCGCCACCATGGCCGCGGCCCCTTCACATATTGTGATCTTGCTCGCGAATCGTGCTGGGACGATAAATCGACCCGGGGCACGCGGCAACGGGGCACACCGTCGGATTCGCCCGCCCCGGGCGCGGCGCGCGCCGAGCATGCATCCGTTGTGCCCAGCTCCCCGGCCGGTAATCCGCAAAGCGGGGCGTCCACGGACCCGAGTACCCGTACCTGCCCATTCGGGTCATCCCACGCACCGTCCGCGCTCGCCCCCGCACCCGACCGCGCGCCGGCGCACCGCCGCGGAAAAGGGGTCGGACGCCGCCCCCGCGGCGCCGTACACTGGGCGGAGCGAGAAGCGTGGATGGGGACGAGTAGCGGCGTAGGCAGCCCAGAGCGACCCGGGGACGGTGGGAGCCCGGGGGCCGGCGCGGCGTGAAGATCACCCCGGAGCCGCCGGAAGAAAGCCGGGCAGGACCGCCGGCGAGTAGAACCGGCTTCGCGACCCCAATGAGGGGGCTCACCGGTGCACACGGAGCACCGGGGGCCAAGGAGGGTGGTACCGCGGGAGCGCGCCGACAGCGGCGCACAGCAAGCACGAGGCTCTCGTCCCTCCGACGGAAGGCAGAAAGTCCGCCGGAGGAAGAACGCCGATGACGACAGCGCCGACGTACCGCCAGGTACCCGCTCAGGTCGACCTGCCCGCGCTCGAGCACGCCGTGCTCGACTTCTGGCGCGAGCAGAAGATCTTCGCCAAGACCCTGGAGCAGTCCGAGGGCCGCCCCGAGTGGGTGTTCTACGAGGGCCCGCCCACCGCCAACGGGATGCCCGGCGCGCACCACATCGAGGCCCGGGTCTTCAAGGACGTCTTCCCCCGCTTCCGCACCATGCGCGGCCACCACGTGGCGCGCAAGGCGGGCTGGGACTGCCACGGACTGCCGGTGGAACTGGCGGTGGAGAAGGAGCTGGGCTTCTCCGGCAAGCAGGACATCGAGGCGTACGGCATCGCCGAGTTCAACGCCCGGTGCCGCGAGTCGGTGACCCGCCACACCGACGCGTTCGCCGAGCTGACCACCCGCATGGGCTACTGGGTCGACCTGGACGACGCCTACCGGACCATGGACCCCGAGTACGTGGAGTCCGTCTGGTGGTCGCTGAAGGAGATCTTCTCCAAGGGGCTCCTGGTCCAGGACCACCGGGTCGCCCCCTGGTGCCCGCGCTGCGGCACCGGCCTCTCCGACCACGAGCTGGCCCAGGGCTACGAGACGGTCGTCGACCCCTCCGTCTACGTCCGCTTCCCGCTCACCTCCGGCCCGCTGGCCGGCCGGGCCTCGCTGCTGGTGTGGACGACCACGCCCTGGACACTGGTCTCCAACACGGCCGTGGCCGCGCACCCCGAGGTCCGCTACGTCGTGGCGACCGACGGCGAGGAGGAGATCGTCGTCGCCGAGCCGCTGCTCGGCAAGGCACTCGGCGAGGGCTGGGAGCCGACCGGCGCGGCCTTCACCGGCGCCGAGATGGAGCGCTGGACCTACCGGCGCCCCTTCGAACTGGTCGAGTTCCCGGAGCCGGCGCACTTCGTGGTGAACGCCGACTACGTCACCACGGAGGACGGCACCGGCCTGGTGCACCAGTCCCCCGCCTTCGGTGAGGACGACCTCAGGGTCTGCCGCGCCTACGGACTGCCCGTGGTCAACCCGGTCCGCGCGGACGGCACCTTCGCCGAGGAGGTGCCGCTGGTCGGCGGTGTCTTCTTCAAGAAGGCCGACGAGCGGCTCACCGAGGACCTGGACAGCCGAGGGCTGCTCTTCCGGCACCTGCCGTACGAGCACAGCTACCCGCACTGCTGGCGCTGCCACACCGCGCTCCTCTACTACGCACAGCCGTCCTGGTACATCCGCACGACGGCGATCAAGGACCGCCTGATCGAGGAGAACGAGCGGACCAACTGGTTCCCCGAGACGGTCAAGCACGGCCGCTACGGCGACTGGCTGGACAACAACATCGACTGGGCGCTGTCCCGCAACCGCTACTGGGGCACCCCGCTGCCCGTCTGGCGCTGCGAGGAGGGCCACCTCACCTGCGTCGGCTCCCGCACGGAGCTGACCGAGCTGTCCGGCACCGACCAGTCCGCCCTGGACCCGCACCGCCCGTACATCGACGAGGTCGTCTTCGCCTGCCCGCAGCAGGACTGCGGCCGGACGGCCACCCGCGTACCGGAGGTCATCGACGCCTGGTACGACTCGGGGTCGATGCCCTTCGCGCAGTGGGGCTACCCGTACAAGAACAAGGAGCTGTTCGAGTCCCGGTACCCGGCGCAGTTCATCTCCGAGGCGATCGACCAGACCCGCGGCTGGTTCTACACGCTGATGGCGGTCGGCACCCTGGTCTTCGACAGGTCCTCCTACGAGAACGTCGTCTGCCTCGGCCACATCCTCGCCGAGGACGGCCGGAAGATGTCCAAGCACCTGGGCAACATCCTCCAGCCGATCCCGCTGATGGACCAGCACGGCGCGGACGCCGTCCGCTGGTTCATGGCGGCCGGCGGCTCCCCCTGGGCGGCCCGCCGGGTCGGCCACGGCACCATCCAGGAGGTGGTGCGCAAGACGCTGCTCACCTACTGGAACACCGTCGCCTTCCAGGCGCTGTACGCCCGCACCTCGAACTGGGCGCCGTCCGCGTCCGACCCCGCACCGGCCGAGCGGCCGCTGCTGGACCGGTGGCTGCTGTCCGAACTGCACGCGCTCACCGACCAGGTCACCGCGTCCCTGGACGCGTACGACACCCAGCGCGCCGGCAAGCTGCTGTCCGCGTTCGTCGACGACCTGTCCAACTGGTACGTCCGGCGTTCCCGTCGCCGCTTCTGGCAGGGCGACGCGGCCGCGCTGCGCACGCTCCACGAGGTGCTGGAGACGGTCACCCGGCTGATGGCCCCGATCACCCCGTTCATCACGGAGCGGGTGTGGCAGGACCTGGTCGTGCCGGTCACCCCGGGCGCCCCGGAGTCGGTGCACCTGTCGTCCTGGCCGGAGGCCGACCTGTCCGCCGTCGACCCGGAGCTGTCCCGGCAGATGCTGCTGGTGCGCCGGCTGGTGGAGCTGGGCCGTGCCACCCGCGCGGAGTCGGGCGTCAAGACGCGCCAGCCGCTGCGGCGCGCGCTGATCGCGGCGGCCGGCTTCGACTCGCTCGACCCTCAACTGCACGCGCAGATCACCGAGGAGCTGAACGTGGAGTCGCTGGCCTCGCTGAGCGAGGTCGGCGGGTCCCTGGTGGACACCACCGCGAAGGCCAACTTCCGTGCCCTGGGCAAGCGGTTCGGGAAGCGGGTCCAGGACGTGGCGAAGGCGGTCGCGCAGGCGGACGCCGCCGCACTGTCCCTGGCCCTGCGCGCCGGCACGGCGTCGGTGGAGGTCGACGGCGAGACGATCGGCCTCGCCCCCGACGAGGTGATCATCACGGAGACCCCGCGCGAGGGCTGGTCGGTGGCGTCCGACGCGGGCGCGACGGTGGCCCTGGACCTGGAGATCACCGAGGAGCTGCGGCGCGCGGGGCTGGCCCGGGACGCGATCCGCCTGATCCAGGAGGCGCGCAAGAACAGCGGCCTCGACGTCGCCGACCGGATCGCGCTCCGCTGGACCGCGGCGGACCCGGCGACCGTGACGGCGCTGTCCGAGCACGCCGGCCTGATCGCCGACGAGGTCCTCGCCACGGACTTCGCCCGGGGCGAGGCCGAGGACGGCTACGGCAGCCCGTTCACCGACGAGGGTCTGGGGCTGACGTTCCACCTGCGCAAGGTGTAGCCGGCCGGCGGTCGACGCACGAAGGTCCGGCTCCGTACGGGGCCGGACCTTCGACGTGCGGGAGGGGCAGGCGGGAGCGGGAAAAGGGCGGGGCCCCGGACGTGTGTCCGGGGCCCCGCCCTGTGCTGCAGGCTGCCGATGCCTACGCGATGCTGCTACCGGCCTCGCCGGCCCGTCAGTTGTCGTCCTCGTCGATGAGGAACCCGCGCATCGGAGAGGGCGCCTGGCCCATCGGCGACGGGCCCTGCGGGCGCACCGGCGCCATGGGCTGGGTCATCGCCGGCGTCATCTGCTGCTGGCCGCCGTAGGACGGGCCCGAGGCGCCGCCCGGCTGGTTGCCGCCGCCCATCTGGTTGCCACCGTAGGACGGGGAGCTCGCGCCGGCCGGAGCCATGGAAGGCGCCGGGGACGGCGGCAGGGAGGCCGTGGCGGGGGTGCGCGGCGGGGCGAGGGAGTCGTCGGCCTGGGTCTCGAGCTGGCGCAGCTGCGACTCCAGGTAGGACTTCAGCCGCGTGCGGTACTCGCGCTCGAAGCCCCGCAGGTCCTCGACCTTGCGCTCGAGCGTGGCGCGGGCGGACTCCAGGGAGCCCATCGCGACGCGGTGCTTCTCCTGCGCGTCCCGCTCCAGGGCGTCGGCCTTGGCACGGGCGTCCCGCTCCAGACCCTCGGCGCGCGAACGGGCCTCGCCCACGATCTTGTTGGCCTCGGAACGGGCCTCCGCGATCGCCTGGTCGGCGGTCTGCTGAGCCAGCGACAGGACGCGCGCGGCGCTGTCGCCCCCGGGGCCGCCCTGACCGGGACCGCCCTGACCGGGGCCGCCCATCGGGCCGCCCATCGGTCCACCCATGTGCTGCTGCATGGGGCCGCCCTGGCCCATCGGGCCGGGACCCTGGGGGCCCTGGGGACCCTGTGGGCCCTGACCCATCGGACCGTGGCCCTGCGGGCCCTGGCCGCCGGGGCCGGCAGGCAACTGCGGGGCACCGCTCGGCAGCTGGGGCGGACCGCCCATGGGGCCGCCCATCTGCTGCTGCGGCGGGCCCGATATACCGGCGGGCACCGGACCACCGGGACCTCGCATGCCCTGCTGCTGCTGTTGCTGCTGCTGCGGTGGCGGCGGTCCGTCCTGGGACTCGGGCGGCTTGCGCATGTTCTGCTGGTTCTGCGCGGCGGCACGGGTGGCCGCGGCCAGCTTGGCGCGCAGGTCCTCGTTCTCGCGCAGCAGCCGGGTCAGTTCGGCTTCGACCTCATCGAGGAAGGCATCGACCTCGTCCTCGTCATAGCCTTCTCGGAGGCGGACGGTCGTGAACTGCTTGTTCCGCACGTCCTCGGGGGTCAACGGCATCTCTTCACCTCAACGTAGTCATCGGCAGTCGGCAAGACCGTATCTCTCACACCGCCCCCATCCCGCTGGCAACGATCACACGCAGGACAAAGACGATGATCATCAGTACGAAGAAGGACAGGTCGAGCGCCACGCCCCCGAGACGCAGCGGCGGGATGAACCGCCGCAGAAGCTTCAGCGGTGGATCGGTGACAGTGTAGGTGGCCTCCAGGAGGACCACCATCGCCTTGCCGGGTTGCCACGAGCGGGCGAACTGGAAGACGTAGTCCATGACCAACCGGAAGATGAGCACGACGAGGAACACCGTCAGCGCGATGTAGAGAATCTCCAGGAACACGCCCATGATCGGTGTTTCCCTCTCCCCTGTTCGTACTTCTTGTCCGGTTGTGCTTCTCAGCTCTGGTTGAAGAACCCGCCCTCTGCGATGCGGGCCTTGTCCTCCGCCGTGACATCGACGTTAGCAGGCGACAACAGGAACACCTTCTGCGTCACCCGTTCGATGCTGCCGTGAAGACCAAACACCAAACCGGCCGCAAAGTCGACAAGTCGCTTCGCGTCTGTGTCATCCATCTCAGTCAGATTCATGATCACCGGGGTGCCCTCACGGAAGTGTTCCCCGATGGTACGGGCCTCGTTGTAGGTCCGGGGGTGAAGCGTGGTGATCCGGTAAGGCTCTCGTTCCGACACGACCTTGGGCATGATCACCGGTGCGTTCTTCTCCAGGGACTGACGTTCTTGTGTGATGGACGCCACGGGCGCGATCCGCGCCGGACGACCGGATTCCGCAGCGGGTGGAGCGGGGCGGGCAACCGGCTCGCGCGGCGCGGGCGGTTGCACGTTTCGCACCTCTTCGCCCCTTTGGGGCTGATGCGCACCGTGCGCCGCGTGAGACACCTCATGCCGCCGGAGGTCCCGTTCGGGCTCAGGGTCGAGTTCGGGCTCGAAGTCGTCATCGGGGTCGAATCCCCGGCCGTCGTAACCATCGTCCTCCACGAGGCCGAGGTAGACCGCCATCTTGCGCATCGCGCCGGCCATGCTCTGAGTCCTCCGCTCTGTGGTGGATCGGCTGACGACTGCCAAGTGCCCGCGATCCACGTGGTCGTTACTTCCGCTTTCGGCGGTAATGACCATATTTTCTGCTGTGGTCCGACTTCTTGGCGACGTTACCCGAGCCCGGCGCGGACTCCGAGTACCGCGGTGCCGACGCGCACATGTGTCGCTCCGGCCGCCACCGCGTCCTCCAGGTCCGCACTCATCCCTGCCGAGACCATGGTGGCAGCCGGATGAGCCCTGCGCAGGTCAGTCGACAAATCCATCAACCGATCGAACGCCGCACGTGGACGGCCCGCGTACGCCCCGGCGAGCGGGGCTACCGTCATCAGCCCCGCCGGCCTCAGACCCGGCGAGCGGGCGATCAGATCGGCCAACTCGCCGATCTCCGCGGGCGCCACGCCGCCCCGGCCCCCCGTCGACACCCGCCCCTCCCGGGAACCGCCTCCGACCCCCGGCGCCGGAGCGCTCTCCTCCGCGTCCAGGGCGACCTGGACGAGGCAGCCGATCTCCCGCCCGGCGCGCACGGCCTCCCTCGACAGGGCGGTCACCAGCCGGGCGCGGTCCACGGACTGCACGAGGTCGGCGTAACCGACCACGGAGCGCACCTTGTTGGTCTGCAACTGGCCGACGAAATGCCAGACGAGCGGAAGGTCCGCGCACTGGGCGGCCTTGGGCGCCGCGTCCTGGTCCCGGTTCTCGGCGACGTGGCGCACCCCGAGTTCCGCCAGGATCCGCACATCGCTCGCCGGGTAGGTCTTGGTGACCACGATCAGCGTGACCTCGTCCCGGGCACGCCCCGCGGCCGCGCACGCCTCGGCGATACGCCGCTCCACCTTCGCCAGGTTCCCGGCGATTTCGTCCTTACGGTCCGTCATGCCCCATCAGTCCAGCCAGACATAGCCGGCGAGCCGCCCGGTGGTGCGGTCGCGGCGGTACGAGAAGTGGTCGTGCGACTCGCGCGTGCAGACCGGCGACTGCCCCCGGTCGCGCACGCCGAGCCTGGTGAGCTGGGCGTGCACGCCGGCGGTCACGTCGACCGCGGGTGTGCCCCAGCTCGTCTCGGCGTGTGCCGCCGGTTCGGCGGCGGACACCTCGGCGCGCATCGCCGCCGGGACTTCGTAGCACCGGCCGCACACGGCGGGCCCGGTCCGGGCGACGATCCGGGACGTCTCGGCCCCCAGCGCGGACATCGCACGCAGCGCTGCGGGAACGACTCCCGCCACCATGCCCGGCCGGCCCGCGTGGACCGCGGCCACGACCCCGGCGACCGGATCGGCGAGCAGGACCGGTGTGCAGTCCGCGGTGAGCACCGCCAGGGCGAGTCCGCGCCGGGCGGTGACGACGGCGTCCACGGAGGGGATCGGGGAAGCGGGGTCCCAGGGACCGTCCACCGCCGCCGCGTCCGCCCCGTGCACCTGGTTCATCCACACCACCCGGGCGGGGTCGAGCCCCAGGGCCCCGGCCGCCAGTGCCCGGTTGGCCTCCACTGCTGCGGGGTCGTCGCCGACCGCCCCGCCGAGATTGAGCTCCTCGTACGGAACGGCGCTCACCCCGCCCCACCGGTCGGTGAAGGCGAAGTGGGCGCCGTCCGCGGTTTCGCGCTGTCCTATCACGTCGGAAGGATCACTTGAGGAAGTCCGGTACGTCCAGCTCCTCGGCCGCGCTGTCCGCGTAGGTCCGCGGTGCCGGGGTGACCGGCGGGGCGACCGGGATCTCGGGCGCCGGCTCGACGACGGGCTCCGGCTCCTCCTTGGGCTTCACACTGCCGAGCGCGCCGAAGTTCGGACGGCTCTCGGCGGGCCGGACCGGCACCGGCTCCTCCCGCTTGGCCGAGGAGGAGCCGAGCACGTTGTCCCGCTTGGACGGGGGCTGACCGCCGTCGAACCCGGCGGCGATGACGGTGACCCGGACCTCGTCGCCGAGGGCGTCGTCGATGACCGCGCCGAAGATGATGTTCGCCTCGGGGTGGGCGGCCTCGCTGACGAGCTGGGCCGCCTCGTTGATCTCGAACAGGCCGAGGTCGGAGCCGCCGGAGATGGAGAGCAGCACACCGCGGGCACCGTCGATGGACGCCTCCAGCAGCGGCGAGGAGATCGCCATCTCGGCCGCGGCCACCGCCCGGTCGTCGCCCCGGGCCGATCCGATGCCCATCAGGGCGGAACCGGCCTCGGACATGACCGACTTGACGTCGGCGAAGTCGAGGTTGATCAGGCCGGGGGTGGTGATCAGGTCGGTGATGCCCTGCACACCGGAGAGCAGGACCTGGTCGGCCGACTTGAAGGCGTCCAGTACCGACACCTGGCGGTCGGAGATGGAGAGCAGCCGGTCGTTGGGGATGACGATGAGGGTGTCGACCTCTTCGCGCAGCTCCGCGATGCCGTCCTCGGCCTGGTTGGCGCGGCGCCGGCCCTCGAAGGTGAACGGGCGGGTGACCACGCCGATGGTCAGGGCACCCAGCGACCGGGCGATGTTGGCGACGACCGGGGCGCCGCCGGTGCCGGTGCCGCCGCCCTCGCCGGCCGTCACGAAGACCATGTCGGCCCCCTTGAGGACCTCCTCGATCTCCTCGCGGTGGTCCTCGGCGGCCTTGCGGCCGACGGCCGGGTTGGCTCCGGCGCCGAGTCCGCGGGTGAGTTCGCGGCCGACGTCGAGCTTGACGTCGGCGTCGCTCATCAACAGCGCCTGCGCGTCGGTGTTGATGGCGATGAACTCGACGCCCTTGAGACCGACCTCGATCATCCGGTTGATGGCATTGACACCACCGCCGCCGACACCGATGACTTTGATGACTGCGAGGTAGTTCTGCGGTGCTGCCACGTCGAAGGCCTCTCGCCTCGAGTTACGTGTCGCCGCCTCGCGGGTTCCCGCGATCCGACGACTGATGCCGAATGGGACGGTCCGAATCGCCGACCCGAACCCTAACGCTGAAGTTTAGGGTTACCAGTGTGTCTGTTCCCTGGAGTCTTCTGAACAGGACACTAAGTCGACAAGCGGCGCGCGTTCAACGAACACGCCGAACCTCCCGTTTTTCTTTTCACCCTATGTGATCAGCCGTAGCGCTGCCCAACCAGGGTGCTGGCCTGCACGAATGTGCGTCAACTCCCCGATGACGCCGGGGCGGTGGGAACACTCACATCGAAGTGCCGGGCGTCGGGTGCCGCTTTCATCAGCGCGGTCAGCACCCGGGCCTTGGCACGCCCGTCCTCGGCGCTCCCCCACAGCACGCTGCGGCCGCCCCCCAACTCCAGCGAGATGGCGTCGTAAGTGCGGACCTTGACGGCCCGGGTGCGCTGTGCGACACCGGCCGGAACCGCTCCCGCCACCCGGACCGCCTCACGGACCAGGCGGTCCTCGTCGAACCGGCGCAGGCTCGCGGCGGCCGAACCGGCCCGGGAAAGGGTCAATTCGAGAAGAGGCACACCTTTCGGCGCATCAGAAACCGTGGCGAAGCGGACGCCTTCGCTGTCCACTTCGACGAAGTTACCGCCCTTTCGGACGAGAAGAACCGGATTCCTCTCCGTCACTTTCAGCCCGATTCCGTGCGGCCAGGACCGGACCGCGTCCACCCGGCGGATCCGGGGCAGCTCCCGGCGCAGCCGCGCCTCGATCGCGTCGGTGTCGACCGAGACCAGCGACGCCCCGAGAGGTACGTCGGCCGCCTCGCGCACCTGCTGCGGCGTCAGCACGCGGGTGCCGGAGACCGAGACGTGCCGGACGCGCAGCCAGGGGGAGCCGTAGAGCACCCACACCCCGCCGGACGCGCACAGCACCAGGGCCAGCACGAGGGCGAGGAGGACTCGGGCGCGGCGGGGGGAGAGTCGCCGGAGGGGGAGCGGGCCGGGCGAGTCCTGCTGGCGTTCACCGCGCTCGGCGGTGGTCGGTCCGGCCACGGCGCGCTCCTTTCCTGGCGGGGGACTCCCCCCGGGGCGTCACTGGCGGCGCGAGGCGATCGCCTCGTACACCATGCCGACGAGCAGGTCGTCGGCGTCGCGCCGGCCGAACTCGGCGGCGGCACGGGACATCTCGTACAGCCGGTGCGGGTCGGCGAGCACCGGAAGGACGTGGCGCTGCACCCATTCGGGCGTCAGCTCCGCGTCGTCGACCAGCAGACCGCCGCCGGCCTTGACCACCGGCTGGGCGTTCAGCCGCTGCTCGCCGTTGCCCACCGGCAGCGGGACGTACGCGGCCGGAAGCCCGACGGCGGAGAGTTCGGCGACGGTCATCGCGCCCGCACGGCAGAGCATCATGTCGGCCGCGGCGTACGCGAGGTCCATCCGGTCCAGATAACTTACCGGGACATAAGGCGGCATTCCCGGCATCTGCTGTACCTGCGGCACTTCGTTCTTCGGACCGACCGCGTGCAGGATCTGGACGCCGGCCTGCTGGAGCCACGGCGCGACCTGCTGGACCACCTCGTTGAGGCGGCGGGCGCCCTGGGAACCGCCGGAGACCAGCAGCGTGGGCAGATTGGGGTCGAGGCCGAACATCGCACGGGCCTCGGGACGGGCTGCCGCCCGGTCGAGGGTGGCGACCGAGTGGCGCAGCGGGATGCCGATGTAGCGGGCACCGCGCAGCTTGCTGTCCGGGGTGGCGACGGCGACCTGGGCGGCGTAGCGGGAGCCGATCTTGTTGGCGAGACCGGGGCGGGCATTGGCCTCGTGGATGACGATCGGCACGCCCAGGCGCTTGGCCGCGAGATACCCGGGCAGGGCGACATAGCCGCCGAAGCCGACCACGACGTCGGCCTTGGTGCGCTCCAGGACCTGCTCGGCCGCCTTGATGGTGCCGCGCAGCCGGCCCGGGACGGTGATCAGCTCGGGGGTGGGTTTGCGCGGCAGCGGCACGGCCGGGATCAGCGCCAGTTCGTAGCCCCGCTGCGGTACCAGCTGGGTCTCCAGGCCGCGCTCCGTGCCCAAGGCCGTGATCCCCACGGTCGGGTCCTGCCTGCGCAGGGCGTCCGCGAGGGCGAGCGCGGGCTCGATGTGGCCCGCGGTACCCCCGCCGGCGAGTACGACATGCACCGAAATTCACCGCTCTCCGGACGGACGCGCCACCGAGGCGCGCCGTCGCATCGTGTTCCGTCTCCGGGGACCCCGGCCGGTCGCCCGGTCGGACGTCCGGCCGGACGCGGAGCCCCCGGCCCCCCGCTTTCTACCAAAGCGAGGTTGCCGCACCGCGAGCGCCGCCCGCGCAGCGGGCTCGTCGCGCGCGAAGGCGATGAGCAGCCCGATGGCGAACATGGTCGGCAGCAGGGCGGACCCCCCGTAGGAGAACAGCGGGAGCGGGACTCCGGCGATCGGCAGCAGACCGAGCACCGCACCGATGTTGATCACTGCCTGCGCGGTGATCCAGGTGGTCACGCCTCCCGCGGCATACCTCACGAAGGGGTCCTCCGTGCAGCCGGCCACGCGGATACCCGCATAGCCTAGAGCCGCGAAGAGGGCGAGGACCGACAGCGTCCCCGCCAGCCCCAGCTCCTCACCGGTGACGGCGAAGATGAAGTCGGTGTGGGCCTCGGGGAGTTGCCCCCATTTCTCCACACTCGCCCCGAGTCCGGAGCCGAAGATCCCGCCGGAGGCGAGGGCGTAGATTCCGTGCACGGCCTGCCAGCAGTCGGAGGCGCCGGAACGGGGCTCGGTGGCACCGATGCAGGCGAGCCGGGCCATCCGGTTGGGACTGGTCCTGATCAGCACCACGACGATCACGGCGGCGACCGAGAGCACCCCGCCGAACAGCCGGGTCGGGGCACCCGCCAGCCACAGCAGCCCGAACAGGATCGCCGTCAGCACGATCGCGGTGCCCATGTCCCCGCCGAGCATGATCAGCCCCAGCAGCATGAAGGCGGCGGGCACCAGCGGGACCAGCATGTGCTTCCACTGCGTCAGCAGCTTCCGGTCCTGCTTGCGGGCCAGCAGGTCGGCCCCCCACAGCACGAGCGCCAGCTTCCCGAACTCGCTGGGCTGGAGCATGAAGGGGCCGCCCAGCGAGATCCAGTTCTGGTTGCCGTGGATCGCGACCCCTATCCCCGGCACCTGCACCAGCACCATCAGGAAGACGGCGCCGGCCAGGATCGGGTAGGCCAGCGCCCGGTGCAGCCTCACCGGCATGCGGGAGGCGGCCCAGAGCAGCCCGGCGCCGATCGCGGCGGCCAGCAACTGCTTGCGGAAGAAGTAGGAGCCGGGCAGCGACATCTGCAGGGCGGTGATCTGGGAGGCCGAGTAGACCATCACCAGCCCCAGCACGGTGATCAGCAGGCTGCCGCCGAGGATCAGGTAGTAGGCGGTCAGCGGCCGGTCCCAGGCCCTGTGGGCGCGGAGGTAGGCCCGCAGCACGGGGTTGTCGCGCCCGGGGCGCGCCGCGGGGGGCCTGCCGCCGCGCACCGCCCGCTGCGCGGGAGGCCGGCCGGTCCGGCTACCGGGCATCGGCGCTCACCGCCTCGCCGGCGGCGCGCCGCCGGCCGGACCACAGCCACATCCGAGTCACGCGTCCCTCCCAGGGTCCCGGAGCAGGGGTCGCGGCCGGAACCCGCCGTCAGGCGCCCGCGACGAGGCCGCGGACGGCCTCCGCGAACGCGTCACCGCGCTTGTTGTAGTTGGCGAACATGTCCATGGAGGCACAGGCCGGGGCGAGCAGCACCGTGTCGCCGGGCCGCGCGAGCCGCCGGGCCTCCTGGACGGCCTGGAGCATCGCACCAGTGTCGGTCCGGTCGAGGTCGACCACGGGTACCTGCGGCGCGTGTCGCGCGAGCGCTTCCCGGATCAGGGCGCGGTCCGCGCCGATGAGGACGGCGCCGCGGAGCCGTCCGGCCGAGGCGGCGGCCAGCTCGTCGAAGGTGGCCCCCTTGGCCAGTCCGCCGGCGATCCACACGATGGAGTCGTACGCCGCCAACGAGGCGGCGGCCGCGTGGGTGTTGGTGGCCTTGGAGTCGTCGATCCAGGCCACCCCGTCGACGTCGGCGACGTGCGCGATGCGGTGGGCGTCCGGGGTGAAGTTCCGCAGTCCGTCCCGCACGGCGGCCGGGGGCACCCCGAACGCGCGCGCCAGGGCGGCCGCGGCCAGGGCGTTGGCGATGTTGTGCGGTACGGGCGGGCGGACGTCGGAGACCTCGGCGAGTTCCTGGGCGTTTCGCTGCCGGTCCTCCACGAACGCGCGGTCGACGAGGATGCCGTCGACCACGCCGAGTTGGGAGGGGGCCGGGGTGCCGAGGGTGAAGCCGACCGCCCGGCAGCCCTCCTCGACGTCCGCCTCGCGGACCAGGTCCTCGGTGGCCCGGTCGGCGGCGTTGTACACGCAGGCGACCCGGTTGCCGTGGTAGACGCGGCCCTTGTCGCGGGCGTAGGCCGCCATGGAGCCGTGCCAGTCGAGGTGGTCGGGTGCGAGGTTGAGGACGGCTGCGGAGTGCGCGCGCAGCGAGGGCGCCCAGTGCAGCTGGTAGCTGGAGAGTTCCACGGCGAGGACGTCGTAGGTCTCCTCGCCGAGCACCGCGTCCAGCAGTGAGACGCCGATGTTGCCGACCGCGGCGGTGCGCAGGCCGGCCGCGGCGAGGATCGAGGCGAGCATCCGGACGGTGCTGGTCTTGCCGTTGGTCCCGGTCACGCACAGCCAGGGTGCGGCGTCCGGTCCGCGCAGCCGCCAGGCCAGTTCCACGTCCCCCCAGACCGGGACGCCGGCCTTCTCCGCGGCGGCGAACAGCGGCTTGTCGGGCTTCCAGCCGGGCGCGGTGACGATCAGGTCGGTGCCCTCGGGCAGGGTGTCGCCGTCGCCGAGGCGGACGGTGACGCCGAGCGCCTCCAGCTCGGCCGCCTGCGTCCGGGCGCGCGCGTCGTCGCCGTCGTTGACGACGGTGACGCGTGCGCCGAGCCCGTGCAGCGCCCTGGCCGCCGGGACGCCGGAGACGCCGAGACCGGCGACGGTGACGTGCTTGCCCGGGAAGGCGTAGGGCTGCGGGGACGCCGGGGGTCCGGGAGTCGCCGAGGGGTCCGAGGGCACCGAGGAGGTCACTTGTCCGCTGCCCATCCCGCGTAGAAGAGGCCGAGTCCGACGATCACGCAGATGCCCTGGATGATCCAGAAGCGGACCACCACGAGCACCTCGGACCAGCCCTTGAGTTCGAAGTGGTGCTGGAGCGGCGCCATCCGGAACACCCGCTTGCCGGTGAGCCGGAAGGAGCCGACCTGGATGACCACCGACATGGTGATCAGCACGAACAGGCCGCCCATGATGGCCACCAGCAGCTCCGTGCGCGAGCAGATGGCCAGGCCGGTGAGGACACCGCCGAGGGCGAGTGAGCCGGTGTCCCCCATGAAGATCTTCGCCGGGGAGGTGTTCCACCACAGGAAGCCGAGGCAGGCGCCCATCAGCGCGGAGGCGACGACGGCGAGGTCGAGTGGGTCGCGCACCTCGTAGCAGGCGTTCGGGTTGGTCAGGGTCAGCGCGTTGGCGCAGGACTCCTGGAACTGCCAGACGCCGATGAAGGTGTAGGCGCCGAAGACGAGCACCGAGGCGCCGGTGGCCAGTCCGTCGAGGCCGTCGGTGAGGTTCACGCCGTTGGACATCGCCAGGATCATGAACAGGGCCCAGACGACGAACAGCACCGGGCCGATGGTCCAGCCGAAGTCGGTGATGAACGACAGCTTCGTGGAGGCCGGGGTGTTGCCCCGGGCGTCCTGGAACTGCAGCGCCAGCACGGCGAAGGCGATGCCGACGGTGAGCTGGCCCGCCATCTTCGCCTTGGCGCGCAGGCCGAGCGAGCGCCGCTTGACGATCTTGATGTAGTCGTCGAGGAAGCCGACCAGGCCCATGCCGACCATGAGCCCGAGGACGAGCAGCCCGGAGTAGGTCGGCGGGTAGCCGGTGATGACCTTGGACAGGAAGTACGCGGCCACCGTGGCCAGGATGAAGGCGATGCCGCCCATCGTCGGGGTGCCGCGCTTGCTGGCGTGCTCGCGCGGCCCGTCGTCCCGGATGTACTGGCCGTAGCCCTTGCGGGCGAGGAGTTTGATCAGCAGCGGGGTGCCGACCAGGGTCAGGAAGAGGCCGATGACTCCCGAGAACAGGATCTGCTTCATCATCGGGCGGCGACCTCACCCTCGGTACCGGTCGGGAGGAGCGCCGCGGCGACGCTCTCCAGACCGACCGAACGGGACGCCTTCACCAGGACCACGTCCCCCGGGCGCAACTCGCTTCGCAACAGGTCGATCGCCCCCTGCGCGTCGGACACGTGCACCGACTCCTCACCCCACGAACCCTCGTTGTAGGCGCCCAGTTGCAGCCAGGAGGCTTCCCTGCCCCCCACCGCGACGAGCTTGCTGACGTTGAGTCGGACGGCGAGCCGTCCGACCGCGTCGTGCTCGGCGAGCGCCTCGTCCCCGAGCTCGGCCATCTTGCCGAGCACCGCCCACGTACGGCGCCCCTTGCCCATGGCCACCAGGGCTCGCAGGGCGGCCCGCATGGACTCGGGGTTCGCGTTGTAGGCGTCGTTGACGACCGTCACGCCGTCCGGGCGCTCGGTGACCTCCATGCGCCAGCGGGAGAGGGAGCCCGCCCCGGAGAGCGCGGTGGCGATCTCTTCCGCGGACATGCCCAGCTCATGGGCGACGGCGGCCGCGGCGAGCGCGTTCGACACGTGGTGCTCACCGTACAGGCGCAGGGTCACGTCGGATGCACCGGAGGGTGTGTGAAGTCTGAAGGCGGGCTGTCCGCTGTCCGTGAGTCGCACGTTCTCGCCGCGAACGTCCGCTTCGTCGGACTCGCCGAAGAGGACCACCTTCGCCTTCGTTCGGGAGGCCATGGCCCGCACCAGGTGGTCGTCGGCGTTGAGGACCGCGACCCCGCCCTCCTCGGCCGGGGGAAGCGACTCGACGAGCTCGCCCTTCGCCAGGGCGATCTGCTCGCGGCCGCCGAACTCGCCGATGTGCGCGCTGCCGACGTTGAGGACGACGCCGATCCGGGGCGGGGTGAGGCCGGTCAGGTACCGGATGTGGCCGATTCCGCGGGCCCCCATCTCCAGTACCAGGAAGCCGGTCTCCTCGGTGGCGCTGAGCGCGGTCAGCGGCAGCCCGATCTCGTTGTTGAACGAGCCGGGCGTCCACACGGTCGGCGCCCTGTGCTGGAGGACCTGGGCGATCAGGTCCTTGGTACTGGTCTTGCCCGCCGAGCCGGTGAGGGCGACGAGGGTCGCGCCGAGCCGTTCGACGACGTGCCGGGCGAGCGCGCCGAGGGCCTCCTGCACGTCGTCGACGACGATCGCGGGCACGCCGACCGGGCGCGAGGCCAGGACGGCCACCGCTCCCGCCTCGACCACGGCCGGCGCGAAATCGTGTCCGTCCACCCGCTCGCCGACGAAGGCGACGAACAGGGTGCCGGGCTCCACCTCGCGGGAGTCCCGGACGACCGGTCCGGTGACCTGCACCGACGGATCCGGTATGTCATGGGTCTGCCCGCCGACGACTGTGGCGATCTCGGCGAGAGAGAGGGCGATCACAAGTTCATCCCTGGGTCTTCTGGATAGCTTCGCGAAGTACCTGGCGGTCGTCGAAGGGACGGACCACCCCGGCGATGTCCTGGCCCTGCTCGTGGCCCTTGCCGGCGACCAGCACGGTGTCCCCGGGCAGTGCGCGGTCGACGGCCGCGGCGATCGCGGCGGCCCGGTCCTCGAACAGCAGGACCTCACCGCGTTCGTGCGCGGGGACGGAGGCCGCGCCCTGCAGCATGGTGGCGAGGATCGCGAGCGGATCCTCGGAGCGGGGGTTGTCGGACGTGAGGACGGCGATGTCGGCGAGCCGCGCGGCCGCGGCGCCCATCGGGACGCGTTTGGTGATGTCGCGGTCGCCGCCGCAGCCGAGCACGATGTGCACCCGACCCTTGGTGATCTTGCGCAGGGCCTTGAGCACCGACTCGACGGCGTCGGTCTTGTGGGCGTAGTCGACCACCGCGAGATAGGACTGCCCGGCGTCCACCAGCTCCAGGCGGCCCGGCACCCCCGGTACGGCGGCGATGCCGTCGGCGGCGGCCTGCGGGTCGAGGCCGGCGGCGGCGAGGGCGACGAGAGCGGCGAGGGTGTTCGCCACGTTGAAGGGGCCCGGGATCGGCGATTTGGCGGTGATGCGCTCGCCGTGCGGACCGATGGCGGTGAACGTCGAGTCCAGCGGGCCGACCTCGACGTCCTCGGCCCGCCAGTCCGCGTCGGGGTGGCCCTCGGCGGAGTACGTGACGACCGGGACGGTCGCCTCCTTGGCGAGGCGCCGGCCGTAGTCGTCGTCGATGTTCACCACTCCGCGCCTGCTGCGCAGCGGGGTGAAGAGCTGGGCCTTGGCCTGGAAGTAGTCCTCCATGTCGGAGTGGAAGTCCATGTGCTCCGGGCTGAGGTTGGTGAAGACCGCGACGTCGAACACGCAGCCGTCGACCCGCCCGAGCACGAGGGCGTGGCTGGAGACCTCCATGGCGACCGCCTCGACGCCCCGTTCGCGCATGACGGCGAACAGGGCCTGCAGGTCGGTCGCTTCGGGGGTGGTCCGCTCCGACTTGATGCGCTCGTCGCCGATGCGCATCTCCACCGTGCCGATCAGCCCGGTGGACTTCGCGGTCCGCAGTCCGCCCTCGACGAGGTAGGCGGTGGTGGTCTTGCCGGAGGTGCCGGTGATGCCGAGCTGGAGCAGCTCGCGGCCGGGGTGTCCGTAGAGGGTGGCGGCCAGTTCGCCCATGCGCCCTCGGGGGTCGTCCACCACCAGCACCGGCAGCCCCGCTGCCCTCGCGCGTTCGGCGCCGGTCGGGTCGGTGAGCACGGCGACCGCGCCGAGGCCGGCGGCCTGGGTGACGAAGTCGGCGCCGTGCACGCGCGCGCCGGGCAGGGCCGCGTACAGGTCGCCGGGGCGGACGGCGCGCGAGTCATGGGTGATGCCCGTGACCTCGGCGGCGCTCTGCGGGTTCTCGGGCGCGGTGCCCAGCTGATCGGCGAGCTCCGCGAGGGGTGTGGCGGAGACCTGAGCCGGTCGCGGCGGTCCCGGGTATGTCACGGACGCGCCCTTCTGGGTGGTTGCGGACTGATCGGCGGTTGGCACGGCGGTGAGCGTACCGGGCGCACCGGCCTGCGGGCGAAGCGAGGGGCCGGGCGGGAGCTGGCTCCCCGCGTCTGGGGTGATCATGGTCACGGAGGTTCCTGGCGATGGCGCTGAGCGGTCGGTGGGCAGTGGGTGTGTCGGTGGTCGCGGCGGTCTGGGCAGGGGCGGCGGTGCCGGGCTCGGTGCCGGTCACGGCTTGAATTCGACCGGCAGGTTCGCGGGGGCGGCACCGGTGGGCGGCACCTGGAGCGTCTTCAGAGCGAACTCCATCACCTGCTTGAAGATGGGTCCACAGATCTGACCGCCGAAGTAGCTTCCCTTGGTGGCGTTCTGGATGGCGCAGTAGACGGTGACGCGCGGTTTGTCGGCGGGGGCGAAGCCGGCGAAGGACGAGGTGTAGCCGTGGTACCTGCCGGTGGCCGGATCCACGCGGTTGGCGGTGCCGGTCTTGCCCGCCACGCGGTAGCCGGGGATGCGGGCCCGTTTGCCGGTGCCCTGCTCGTCGTCCACGACGGACTCCAGCATCCGGGCCAGCTCCGTGGCGGTCTTCTCGCTGACCACCCGGCTCTTCTTCGGCTGCGCGGCGGGGGTGAAGCGCCCGTCGGGCCCCGTGGTGCCGCGCACCAGGGTCGGCTCGACGCGGACGCCGCCGTTGGCGATCGTCGAGTAGACGGACGCGGCCTGCAGGGCGTTGATGGAGAAGCCCTGGCCGAAGGGGATCGTGAACTGCTGGGAGGTGGACCACTTCCCGGGCTCGGCGAGGATGCCGTCGGTCTCGCCCGGGAAGTGCAGCCCGGAGGCGCCGCCGATGCCGAACCTGCGCAGGTAGGAGTAGAGCACCCGGTCGGCCTCGGCCTGCGTACCGCCGAGTTGGCCGGTCGCCATGATGGTGCCGATGTTGGACGACTTGGCGAGGACGCCGTTGAGGGTGAGGTACCAGGTCTTGTGGTCGATGTCGTCCTGGAAGAGGCGGTCGCCGCGGTGCAGCCGGTTGGGCACGGTGAGGTGGGTGAGCGGGGTGGCCGCGTTCTCCTCCAGCACGGCGGCCATCGACATCACCTTGGCCGTGGAGCCGGGCTCGTAGGCGTCCTGGAGGGCGGGGTTGCCGAGCGCGGAGGGGTCGGCGTGGGCCAGGTCGTTCGGGTCGAAGCCGGGCGCGTCGGCGAGGGCGAGGATCTCGCCGGTGCGGGTGTCCTGCACGACGACGTAGCCCCGGTCCGCCTTCGACTTCCTCACCTGCGCGCTGATGGCGTTCTGGGCGGCCCACTGGATGTCGCGGTCGAGGGTGAGGCGGATGTCGCTGCCGGGCACGGCGGGCGTCTCGGTGGAGCCCGCGGTGGGCACCTGCAGTCCGCCGGACTGGGCGTAGCGGATCCTGCCGTCCTTGCCGGCGAGGAGCCGGTTCATCTGGAGTTCGAGGCCGCCGCCGCCCCGGCCGTCGGCGTTGACCCAGCCCAGGGTCCCGGCGGCGAGGTCGCCGCCCGGGTAGATCCGCTTGGTGCTGGGGTCGGCGAAGACCCCGGCCAGCACGTTGACGGTGGAGCGGTCGGCGCGGGCCTTCTTGGCGAGTCCGGCCTTGAGGTCCTTGATCTGCGTCCACACCTGGGGGGTGCGGCTGCGGGCGAGCCGGACGTAGCGCAGCTTCTCGTTCTCGGGCCGGAGCTTCTCGACGAGCGCCGCCTGGTCCTGGCCGAGGATCGGGGCGAGCAGGGCGGCCGCCTGCTCCGGCCCGTCGTCGATCTTGAGCTGCTTGCGGGTGAACATCGTGGGATCCGCGGTGATGTCGTAGGCGTCGACGCTGGTCGCGAGAGCCACGCCGGAGCGGTCGGTGATCTCGCCGCGTTCGGCCGCCAGGGTGTGCACCACGTACCGGTTCTGCTCGGCCTTGGCCGCGTACGTGCTCGCGTCGACCGCCTGGACCTGCAGCAGCCGCACCACGAAGGCAGTCATGACCAGGGTCAGCGCGAGACCGACCATCCGCAGCCGGGGCCGGGGGCGGCCCAGTCTGAGGGTCCGCGGTCCGGCCGGCCGCACCGGGCGGGGCGGCCGGGCCGGGCGCCGTACGGGCCTGGCGCCGGGGCCGGGCCGGCGCTGCGCCCCGCCGCCGCGGGCGGGGCGGGCCGGACCGGGTACGCGGCGGCGGGGCGGTTGCCTGCCGGAACTGTCGACCACTTCCGTCACCTGCCGGGGGGTGTCGTCGGGGCGGGGGAGGCCGGGGAACCCGACGGGGCCGGCGAGGCCGACGGAGCCGGGGAGCCCGACGGGGCGGCCGGGTCGGACGGGGAGCCGGTGGCGGGCGGGAACGTGGTGGAGGTGCCGGGCGCTGAGGGGGCCGCGGTGGCGGTGGGCATCGCCTCGGGGGCCAGGACCAGCGGCCGGTCCGCCGCCGCGGCCGGCGAGGGCACTCCCCTGACGGTGCCGTCGGGGTCCAGGAAGGCCGGGTCGCCCCCGGGCACCATGCCGAGTTCCCGGGCGCGGATCCGCAGCGCCTCGGGCGCGGAGTAGGCGTCCACGTCCCGCTGCAGCGCCTGCTCCTCGTCGGTGAGGGCCTTGGTGTCCCGCTGCAGGTCGCCCAGCGCGAAGGAGCCCTCGCTGAGGGCGGAGTTCAGCATCAGCAGTCCGATGAGCCCGCCGCCGAGGAGCAGCACGACGAGCACCACGAACGGGGTGCGGGCCGCCCGCCCCGGACCGGTGGCGACGGGCAGGAGGCGGGCCAGCCGGGCCGCGCGCCCCTTCGGTTCCGCTGTCCTGCTCACTGCCCCTCCCCGCGCTTCGGTGCTCCGGGCCGTGCGCGGTCACCCGCCCGCCGGCGCCGTGCCGCCGCCCGCCTCACGCCACGTCCTCCCTGATGCGCTCGGCCCCGCGCAGCCGTGCCGGGGCCGCCCTCCGGTTCTCGGCGATCTCCTCCTCACCGGGAAGTTCGGCACCGCGGGTCAGCAGCTTGAGCCGGGGCTGGTAGCGCTCGGGGACGACCGGGAGGCCGGGCGGCGCGGTGGTCGCGGCGCCGGCCGCGAAGACCTGCTTGACCAGCCGGTCCTCCAGCGAGTGGTACGACAGGACGGCGATCCGCCCGCCCACGTCGAGTGCCTTCACCGCGGCCGGGACCGCCCGTTCCAGCACCGCGAGCTCGCCGTTGACCTCGATGCGCAGCGCCTGGAAGGTCCGTTTGGCGGGGTTGCCACCGGTGCGTTTGGCGGCCTGCGGCAGCGCGTCCCGGATCAGCTCGACCAGCCGGGCGCTCTGCGCGAACGGCTCCTTCTCCCGCTCGCGCACGATCGCGGCGACGATCCGCTTCGCCTGCTTCTCCTCGCCGTACGCGCGCAGGATGCGCACCAGTTCGCCCGGCGGGTAGGTGTTGAGGACCTCGGCGGCGCTGAGGCCGGACGTCTGGTCCATCCGCATGTCCAGCGGCGCGTCCTGTGCGTAGGCGAAGCCGCGGTCGGCCTCGTCGAGTTGCATGGAGGACACTCCGAGGTCGAACAGCACGCCCTGCACGCGCGGGACGCCGAGCCGGTGGAGGACGTCGGGGAGTTCGTCGTAGACGGCGTGCACCAGGGTGGCGCGTGCGCCGAAGGGTGCGAGCCGCTCGCCGGACAGGCGCAGCGCCTCCTTGTCCCGGTCCAGGGCGACCAGCCGCGCCTCGGGGAAGCGGGTGAGCAGGGCCTCGCTGTGGCCGCCGAGGCCGAGCGTGCAGTCGACGACCACCGCCCCGGGGCGGTCCAGCGCGGGCGCCAGCAGGTCCAGACACCGCTGGAGCATCACCGGGACGTGTCGGCTCTCGGTCAAGGCGTCCTCTCAGGTCCGGCACGGACCGTGCGCACCGCCGGGTCCCCACCCGCTCGGGAAGGGGAGGCCGACCGGCGCCTCTGGGCGTTGGCCGACCGGGAGCGGGAGGAGGCCGGGCCGTACGCACGCACCGCGCGCGTGGGAGATCTCCGGACAGCACGCCGGGGTCCTGCGGGGGTGGTCCTACGGGGTTTCCGTCCAGCAGGGAGGCCCTTGCCTCCCGCTTCGCGTCACTTTAGTCCACGCCGCCGCGCGGTCAATCAACCGGCCTGCGCGTCGCGCGTGAGCGTGGCCGCGGCACGTCGGGTCCGGGTCGATCACCCGTACGGCGGAACTCGGACCACTCGTGTGGCTTACCTCACACGGTGTGCGTGATGACACGCTTTTCCCCTCCCGCGGTGCGACCGGATCGCCGGTGACCAGTAACGTCATCGGCGTGACGGCTCCCGCACCGGCTTCCGCGGGGCCCGCCCGGTGACGCGCTGCGGGAGATCGGCGCGGGGTGACCGGAGCCCGGGGCCCGGACACGGCGCCGGTCCGAATCGTCCGCCGGCCGGGGTACCCGGGCGGCGCAGGCAGGCGGTGCCGGGCGGGCGCCTGTGGGGCGACTTGACGGCGCGAGGACATGAGAGAAAGTCGTAAGACCTGACATATCGGGGTCAGTTGTCCACAGGCGAGTGACACGAATCGGTAACGGCAGCAAGAATGCGGGGTGTGGCGTCACACGGAGTTCTTCACGTGTGGTTCCGCGGGATGGGCCGGTTTCGCGCCACAGAGCGCCGGCCCGATGAAAGTGACGGGCCGAGGAGGGCCGGGTGACGACCTATGACGAGCAGGCGAGCCATGGGGGTGCCCCCGACCGAACGTACGCGGGGGCGAGGGAGGACCTGACCGCGACCGCGGAACGGGTCCGCAGTTCGGTGGAGAGGGTGATCGAGGGCAAGCCGGAGGTCGTACGCCTCACCCTGACCGTTCTGCTCGCCGAGGGGCACCTGCTGATCGAGGACGTGCCCGGCGTCGGCAAGACGATGCTGGCCAAGGCGCTGGCCCGGTCCATCGACTGCTCGGTGCGGCGCATCCAGTTCACGCCCGACCTGCTGCCCTCGGACATCACCGGCGTGTCCATCTGGGACCAGCAGCGCCGCGACTTCGAGTTCAAGCCGGGCGCGATCTTCGCGCAGATCGTCATCGGCGACGAGATCAACCGGGCCTCGCCCAAGACGCAGTCCGCGCTGCTGGAGTCCATGGAGGAGCGCCAGGTCACCATCGACGGGCAGACCTACGAGCTGCCCGACCCGTTCATGGTGGTGGCCACGCAGAACCCGGTCGAGATGGAGGGCACCTACCCGCTGCCCGAGGCCCAGCGCGACCGGTTCATGGCCCGCGTCTCCATCGGCTACCCCAGCGCGGAGGCCGAACTGCAGATGCTGGACGTGCACGGCGGGGTGAGCCCGCTCGACGACCTCCAGCCGGTGGCCCACGCACACGACGTCGTGAAACTGGTCGAGGCGGTGCGCGCGGTCCACGTCGCGGACACCGTCCGCCGGTACGCGGTGGACCTGGTGGCCGCCACCCGCACCCACCCGGACCTCAGACTCGGCGCGTCTCCCCGCGCGACCCTGCACCTGTTGCGTGCGGCCAAGGCCACCGCCGCCCTCAGCGGCCGGGAGTACGCGCTGCCGGACGACGTGCAGTCCCTCGCCGTGGCCGTACTGGCCCACCGCCTGCTGCCCACCGCGCAGGCCCAGCTGAACCGCCGCACCTCGGAGCAGGTCGTGCAGGAGATCATCCAGCACACCCCGGTGCCGTCGGCGCCCCAGCAGCACGCCCTCGGCCTCGGCGGCTCCGCCTCGGCCTACCCGCAGCGGCCGCCCCGGAGGCCGTGATGAGCGCCGGCGGCACCGGGCGGGGGGAGGCCGACCGGGGGGAGAAGGGCGGCGTCCGCACCGTGCTGGCCGGGCTGACCACGCGCGGCCGCTCCTTCCTGGCCGCCGGCCTCGCCGCCGCCGTGTGCGCGTACGTCCTGGGACAGCCGGACCTGCTGCGGGTGGGGCTGCTGCTGGCGGTGCTGCCGCTGGTGTGCGCGGCGGTGCTGCACCGCACCCGCTACCGGGTGGCCGCGAGCCGCCGCCTCTCCCCCGGCCGGGTGCCGGCCGGCAGCGAGGCCCGGGTCCAGCTCCGGATGGACAACGTCTCCCGGCTGCCCACCGGGCTGCTGATGCTCCAGGACCGGGTGCCGTACGTGCTCGGCCCGCGTCCCCGTTTCGTGCTGGACCGGGTGGAGGCGGGCGGCCGCCGGGAGGTGTCCTACCGGGTCCGCTCCGACCTGCGCGGCCGCTACCCGCTGGGCCCGCTGCAGCTCCGGCTGTCGGATCCGTTCGGCATGTGCGAGCTGACCCGCTCCTTCTCCGCGCACGACACCCTCACCGTCATCCCGCGCGTGCAGGCGCTGCCGCCGGTCCGGCTCACCGGGGAGGCGAAGGGGTACGGCGACGGGCGGCAGCGCGCGCTGGCGCTGGCCGGCGAGGACGACGTGGTGCCGCGCGGCTACCGCTACGGCGACGACCTGCGCCGCGTGCACTGGCGTTCCACCGCGCGCTACGGCGAGCTGATGGTGCGCCGGGAGGAGCAGCCGCAGCGCTCCCGCTGCACCGTCCTGCTCGACACCCGCGGCACCGCCTTCCACGGCGCCGGGCCGGACTCGGCCTTCGAGTGGGCGGTGGCGGGCGCCGCGTCGGTGCTGGTGCACATGCTGGAGCGGGGTTTCTCCGTGCGGCTGCTGACCGACACCGGCAGCTCGGTCCCCGGTGAGGGCGCCGACGGCTTCGCGGGCGCCAGCCAGGAGTCGGCCGACGCGGCCGGCATGATGATGGACACCCTCGCGGTGATCGGCCACTCCGACGGCACCGGCCTGTCGCGGGCCTACGACGTGCTGCGCGGCGGGAACGAGGGACTGCTGGTGGCGTTCTTCGGCGATCTGGACGAGGAGCAGGCGGCGGTGGCCGCCCCGATGCGGCAGCGCAGCGGGGCGGCCATCGCCTTCCTCCTGGACAGCGACGACTGGGGGCGGGAGACCGACACCGTGCCGGGGCCCGCGAACCGGACCGCGGAGCGGCTGCGGATGCTGCGGGAGGCGGGCTGGACGGCCCTGAGCGTGCCGCGGGGAACACCGTTGGAGGCGTTGTGGCGCCAGGCCGACCACGAGCGCACCGGCGCACCGGCGGCCGGGGGCGCGGGCAGGACGGAGACACGATGATCAGCACCCGGGCCCGGCTGGCCCTGTGGGCCTGGGCGGCCACGCTGATGACGGCGTGCGCGCTGCTGCCGCTGGTCGACCCGGCGACCTGGATCGTGCAGGCGGCGATGCTGCTGGCCGTCCAGTCCGGGGTGGGGGTGCTGCTGCGGCGGGTGCCGCTGGCCCGGCCGCTGACCGTGGCCGCGCAGTCCCTGGTCGCCCTGCTGCTGCTCACGCTGCTGTTCGCCCGGCAGCAGGCAGTCGCCGGCTTCGTCCCCGGGCCGGAGGCCTTCCAGCACTTCGCCGACCTGCTGCAGCAGGGGTCCGACGATGTCGCGCGGTACGCGATCCCGGCGCCGCTGGAGTCCGACGGCATCCGCCTGATGGTCGTCGGCGGTGTGCTGGTGGTCGGGCTGCTGGTGGACGCCCTCGCGGTGACCTTCCGCAGCGCCGCCCCGGCCGGTCTGCCGCTGCTGGCGCTGTACTCGGTCGCGGCGGGCCTCTCCGACGGCTCCGCCGACTGGCTGTGGTTCCTGTTCGCCGCGACCGGCTATCTGATGCTGCTCCTCGCCGAGGGACGCGAGCGGCTGTCGCAGTGGGGCCGGGTCTTCGGCGGCGCCCCGCGCACACCCGGTGGGCAGCCCCGGCCGCTGGCGCCGGTGCGCACCGGCCGGCGTATCGGTGCGGTGGCGCTCGGCGTCGCCCTCGTGGTGCCCCTGCTGCCGCTGCCCGCGATACAGGACGGCCTGCTGGGCAGGGGGAGCGGCGTCGGGTCGGGCACCGGGGACGGCGGCACGATCTCCGCGGTGAACCCGCTGGTGTCGCTGCGGGACAGCCTGAACGTCGACGAGGACCGCACGGTCATGGTGCTGCGCACCTCCTCGGACAACCTGTCGGACATGTACCTGCGGATCGTGTCGTTGGACGAGTTCGACGGGACGACCTGGAAGCCGGGCAAGCGGCAGATCACCGCCGTGCCGGACCAGCTGCCCACGCCGCCGGGCCTGTCCGCGGACATCCCGCGCTCCGAGGTCCGCACCCGCATCTCGGCGGCGGACTGGTACGCCCAGGACTGGCTGCCGATGCCGTACCCGCCCAGCTCGGTGAGCGTCCGGGGGAACTGGCGGTACGAGCCGGTCGGCATGGCCCTGGTCGGCGACCACGGGCAGACCACCCGGGGTGCGACGTACGAGGTGACGAGCCTGGACGTGCGCCCGACGGCCGAGCAGCTCGCCTCCGCGCCGAAGGCGCCCGAGAGCATCCGCGACCCGTACACCCGGGTACCGGACTCGCTGCCGGCGGTGGTCGCGCGCACCGCCCGTGAGGTGACCAGGGGGGCCACCACCGACTACGACCGGGCCGTGGCCCTGCAGGACTACTTCGCCGTCAACGGCGGGTTCCAGTACGACACGGAGGTGGAGGTCGGCAGCGGTCCCGACGCGATCGCGAGGTTCCTGCGGGACAAGCAGGGCTTCTGCGTCCACTTCTCCTTCGCGATGGCGGCGATGGCCCGCACGCTGGGGATCCCCGCCCGGGTCGCGGTGGGTTTCGCACCGGGCTCCCCGCAGGCGGACGGCACCGTCGCGGTGGGGCTGAAGGACGCGCACGCCTGGCCCGAGCTGTACTTCGAGGGCGTCGGCTGGACCCGTTTCGAGCCGACCCCGAACCGCGGCACGACCCCCTCGTACACCATGCCGGACATTCCGGGCAGCAGTGTTCCGGACGTGCCGCGGTCCACCCAGTCGGCGGGGGTGGGCCCGTCCGCCTCGGCGTCGTCCGGGGCGGGCTGCTCGGTGCAGGACAAGAAGCTGGACGCCTGTTCCGGTGCCGTGCCGGCGGGCCAGGCGCAGCGGGACGGCGCGGCACCGCCGTGGTGGCAGTTGCTCGGCTGGTCCCTGCTGGGACTGGGGCTGCTGGCCCTTCCCCTGCTGCCGATGCTGTGGCGGCTCCGGCGGCGGTCGGTACGGCTGGCCTCCGCGCGGCACGCGCCGGGCGGCCGGCCGGGCCGGCGCGGGGAGCGTGCCGAGGAGCCCGGCGCGCAGGCGCCGGAGGTGACCGTCCGGGAGGCCGGGGCCGCGCCGCCGCCGGACGCGCGGGCGGCCGCGGGGCATGTCCTCGCGGTGTGGCGGGAGCTGATCGACACGGCCTGGGACTACGGCATCCCGCCGGACGAGGCGCTGACCCCGCGCGGGACGGCGGCGCGGATCGTCCGGCTGGGGCGCCTCCAGGAGCCGGTCGCGGCTTCGGTGCACCGGGTGGCCGGGGCGGTGGAGCAGGTGCTGTACGCGCCCCGTCCGCGTGCCGAGGCGGGGCTGGCGGACGAGGTGCGCCGGCTCCGCGCGGCGCTGAGGTCCGGAGTCGGCTGGTCGACGCGGGTCCGCGCGGTGGTGGCGCCGCGTTCGGCCGTTCGGGCGCTCTGGGACGCCGCGGACCGCTGGACCGCGCTGCGGACGCGCTGGGCGGGCCGCTGGACGGCGCTGGTGCTGCGGAGGCCCTCCGGCCAGCGGTCGGGGTGACGCGCTCCGGTGGTCATGCCCGGCGCCGGGGGTGACCACCGGACAGGACCGGTGCCGGGCGTGTCCGGTGCCAGGCGTGTCCGGTGCCAGGCGTGTGGGTTGCCGAGGGCCGCTCCCGCCGAGCCCTCCGGCGGGTCTGCTGCCGGCTCCCCCACCGGTGCTTCCGCTCGGGCCGGGCCGGGGCGGGCCGGGGCGGAGCCCTCGGAACCACCCGTTCGACCGGTGCACGCCCGAGAGGGCCGGTGCACGCCCGAGGGGGGTGACCACCGGAGCGGTGGTCACCCCCCTCGGGGACGGTGTCCTGGGTGGGCTGTCGTCTCAGGGACTGGGAGGGCGGTCAGTGACCGTCCCGCTCGTCGCGGCGCCGCTGCCAGCGCTGCTCGATCCGGTCCATCACGGAACGCTTGGGACGGCTCTGGCGCCGCGGCTGAGCGGCGCTGCCGGTGCCAGTGCCGGTGCCGGTGCCGGTCTGTTCGCCCGGCTTGGGCGCCTTGCGCCAGCCGGTCACCGCGAGCACCGCACAGCCCAGCATGACCAGGAAACCGACCACGCTGAGCCACACCTGCTTGGCGACCATTCCGGCCATGAGAAGCGCGATACCCACGAGGAAGCCCGCGACCGCCTGGTAGACCCGCCGCCGGGTGTACGTACGCAGCCCGCTTCCCTCGAGCGCCGACGCGAACTTGGGATCTTCGGCGTACAGCGCTCGCTCCATCTGCTCGAGCATGCGCTGCTCGTGCTCCGAGAGCGGCACGGAGTCCTCCTCATCGTGCAGTCGCCGGGGCGACCCGGGGGGTCCCTTCAGGATAGGCAGGGAATCGCCCCCGTGAAACCCGCCCCTCTACGCCAATTGGCCAACCGGGATCCGCCATGGGCGTGCCGGCTCGCTGAGGCTTCCATTCCCCGGCGGCCGACCCGTCATGCCGGGCGGTCTCCCCCGATCATACGGCGCGTGCACCCCGAACGGAGGTCCTGTGGCGCAGTCCATGCCCCGCCCCGGCCCTGATCAGCGGGGGGCGGCCCGGGTTGCGCGTCAGGCCCGTGCCTGCTCCCCGGTCCCGGCCAGTACGTGGATCTGGGTGGCGACCGAATGGAAGGCCGGGAGTTCGGCGGCGGCCTCCTCCAGTTTGAGCAGCGCCTCCAGCGCGCCGGGCTCGGTGTCCACCAGCACACCGGGGACGAGGTCGGCGAAGACGCGCACCCCGTGCACGGCCCGGACGCGCAGTCCGGCGCCCTCGACCAGGGTGGTGAGCTGGTCGGTGGTGAAGCGGCGCGGCATCGGGTCGCCGTCCCCCCAGCGGCCGTCCGGGTCCTGCAGGGCCTGCCTGGCCTCGGTGAAGTGGCCGGCGAGCGCGCGGGCGAGCACGGCTCCCCCGAGTCCGGCGGCGAGCAGGCTGAGCACGCCGTCCGGGCGCAGCGCGGCGACGGCGTTGCGGACTCCCTCGGCGGGGTCGTCGACGTACTCCAGGACGCCGTGGCACAGCACCACGTCGTGGCCGCCGCGCTCCACGACGTCGAAGAGGCCGTGCACATCGCCCTGCACGCCCCGCACCCGGTCGGCGACGCCGGCCTCGGCGGCGCGGCGCTCCAGTGCGAAGAGGGCGTTGGGACTGGGGTCGACGACGGTGACGCGGTGCCCGAGCCGGGCGGCCGGCACCGCGAACCGCCCGCTGCCGCCTCCGGTGTCCAGGACGTCCAGCACCGGGCGGCCGGTGGCCTTCACGCGCTGTTCCAGGGCGTCCTGGAGGACCTCCCAGACCACTGCGGTGCGCAGCGAGGCGCGGGGGCGGGAGGGGTCGGAGCGCAGAGACGCCTGCGGTGGCTGGTGGTGCGGGGCTGGCGGGCGCATCGGGTCCGACACGGCAGTTGACTCCTCGGCGCGGCACCGCCGCTTGCCCGGCGGCGCGATCGACGGGCCTGCCCGTCCCGGGGCGGGCGGGGCAAGGCTTCAGGCGCTCTCCACCCTATTGCCTTCGGCGCGGTGCCCGGTCATCGCGGTGGGCGGCGACCGGGTGGCCGCCCAGCCTGCGCCCGGTGGACGCTCAGCCGACGTCCGGCATGCCGTCGCGGGACGCCGGCAGATCGCTGCGGCGGGCCGGGCCGGGGTCCGGCTCCGGGGTGTCCCGGCGGGGCTGCGGGAGGGCCGGCTGGAGCGTGAGCATGCGTTCCACCAGGCGGATGAACATCGCCACGTCGCGTATCAGGTCGTCGGCGTCCCGGCGGCGGGCGGCACCCCGGATGCCCGCCTCGGCCCGGGCGCGGCGCCCGGCCCCGGAGGCGAACAGCGCGCTCCACTCGGTGAGTTCCGGGGCGATCTCGGGCAGCACCTCCCAGGCGCTGCGAATCCTGGCCCGCCTGCGGGCGGTGGGCTCCGGCCGCCCCCGCGCGGCCAGGACCGCGGCGGCGGTGCGCAGGGCGGCGAGGTGGGCCGCGGCGTAGCGCTCGTTCGGGGTGTCCAGGACGGTGGCCTCGTCGAGTCCGGCGCGGGCCTGGGCGAGCAGGTCGAGGGCGGCGGGCGGGGCCGAGGAGCGGCGCAGCACCGGGTGGACGTCGCCCGCCGGGCCGGCCGGTGAGGGTGCAGGGCCGCCGGCGCGCCGCCCGTGGGCGGCCGCAGCACGGGAGCTGGCCATGACGAACCTCCTGTCGTCTGGGTGACGGCGGGCCCGGTCACCGGGTGCCGTATGCCCTCATCGTGGGGTATGGCACTGACAATCCGTTCCGACCTGGGCTTTTACCGGGACCGGAGCGCACGGCAGGGCCCGGGGCCGGCCGTCCGGTCCGGACCTCCCGCGGGCCGGTCCCGCCGTCCGCGACCGGCCCGCGGACCGGTGGATCCCGCTCCGGCCGGCGGACGGGGCGGACGGGTGTGCCCCGGATCGGCCGCATCCGGAGCCGGACCGGCCCCCGCGCAGGCACGTGTTCCTGTGAGAATCGGGACCATGGACAGCGTCACCACGCCGGGCGGCCGCTCCCGCCGCGAGGCCACCCGCCGGAAGCTCTACGAGGCGGCAGTCACCCTCATGGCGGAGCAGGGGTTCTCCGCCACCACGGTGGACGAGATCGCCGAACGGGCGGGGGTCGCGAAGGGCACCGTCTACTACAACTTCGCGAGCAAGTCGGTCCTCTTCGAGGAGTTGCTGCGGCACGGCGTGGGGCTGCTCACCGCCTCCCTGACCAGAGCGGCGGAGGAGACCGCGCGGCAGGGTGGCGGCAGGGTGGCCGCCCTGGACGCGATGATCCGTGCGGGACTGGTCTTCATCGACCGCTACCCGGCCTTCACCCAGCTGTACGTGGCCGAACTGTGGCGGACCAACCGGGCCTGGCAGTCCACCCTGATGGTGGTCCGCCAGGAGGCGGTCGCCGTCGTCGAGGGGGTGCTGCGCGAGGGGGTGGCGAGCGGTGAGTTCAGCGAGGAGATCGACATCCCGCTGACCGCGGCCGCGCTGGTCGGCATGGTGCTGGTGGCGGCACTGGACTGGAAGGCCTTCCAGCCGGAGCGGTCCCTGGACGACGTGCACGCGGCGCTGTCCCGGCTGCTCCAGGGGCGGGTGAGCGGCGACCGCTGAGCGGGGCGGGACGGGAAGGCGCCGGCCCGCGGTGGCCGTGGGCCACCCCGGTACCGGCACTTCCTCCCCGTGCCCCGTGCGTTCCCCCGGTGGGGAGCCCCCGTTTCGCGGTCGTCCCCCGGGATCCCCCCGTGTCTCGCTCCCGCCGGCCACGGCCGGCGGAAGGAGCGGATCGGGGGCGGCCGCGTTCCGGCGCCCCGTGTCGCCGGTACCCGGGCCGTACCCCTTCCCCGTGTCTCCACTCTCTCGTTCCCGCAGGTGGAGGCCCATCCGCGCGGCTACTCATCTCGGCGTCTAGGTACGGGTACTCACCGATGCGCGCTCGTCCCCAGCCGGCCCGGTGCGGCCCTCGGGCGGACGCCCCGGCGCGTGGCGGGGGTGTCGGCGGCGGCGGATAGAGTCGCGGCATGGCACGGATTGCGGTGATCGGCGCCGGGATGGGCGCGATGGCGGCCGCTGCCCGGCTGGCCGTCGCGGGCCACCGGGTGGCGGTGTACGAGCGGACGGAGACGTACGGCGGGGCGGTGCGCCGCTTCGAACGGGACGGCTTCCGCTTCGACACCGGTCCGGGCCTGCTGCCGCTGCCCGCGGTCTGGCGCGACCTGTTCGTCAAGACCGGCAGGGAGCCGCTGGAGCACTGCGTCGATCTGGTCCAGGTGGACCCGTCCGAACGGCATCTGTTCGCCGACGGTACGGCGGTGTCCCTGCCGAACGCCTCGCGGGCGGGCGTCGTCGCCGCCCTGGAGGAGGCGCTGGGCGCGGGCGCCGGGCAGCGCTGGGGGGATTTCCTGGTCCGGGCCAGGGAGGCCTGGGACCGCACCCGCCGCCCGCTGCTGGAGGAGCCCCTCTGGCCGAACTGGGAGGTGCTGGCGGAGCGCGAGCCCTATCCGGCGCTCGCCCGGCGGCGGCTGCTGCGCACCCGCCGGGCCGCCACGCTCGCCGAGGTGGGCGCCCTGGAACTGCGCGACCCCCGGCTGGCCGCCCTGCTGGAGGGCCACGCGCTGGCCCACGGGCTCGATCCGCGCGCCGTCCCGGCGAGCGCGGCCGTGCTGCCGTACCTGGAGCACGCCTTCGGCCTCTGGTACGTGCGCGGCGGCCTGCGCGAGCTGGCGCGTGCCGTGCACGAGCGGTGCACGGCACGCGGGGTGGCCTTCGCCTTCGGTGCCGAGGTCACCGAGATCGTGGAGAAGGACGGGCGGGCCTCGGGCGTGGGGCTGGCGGACGGTTCGGTGGCCGAGGCGGACGTCGTCGTCGCCGGCGTCGCGCCCGAGGTGCTGGAGAGGCTGGCGAGGGGCTCGGCGGTGCGCGGTCCGGGCGAGGTGCCGGCCGGGCGCGGGGCGCCGAGCCGGCTGACGGTGCTGCTGGCGCTGCGCGGGGGGCGTCCGCGGGACGCGGTGCATCGCACGGTGGTGCACACCCAAAACCGGGCTGCGGAGCTGGGGGCGCTGTTCGGCTCCCCCGCGGGGATGCCGACGGACCCGACCGTCACGGTGCTGCGGCCCGACGACCCGGCGACGGCCCCGGACGGCGACCACGAGGCGGTCGTGCTGGCGTCACCGCTGCCCGCCGGGGCCGCGGACGGCGGGGCGGGCGTGCCGGCGGCCGGGGGCCTGACCGGGCGGGAGGCCCTCGATGTGCAGGCGGACCGGATGACGGAGGCCGCCGAGCGTGCCGTGCCCGGCCTGCGGGACCGGGTCCTGTGGCGGGAGCTGCGCACTCCGGCCGCCGTCGCCGAGGCGACGGGCGCACCGGGCGGGGGGATCCCCGCCCCCGCGCTGGCTGCGGGCGGCGGAGGCCTGCTGCACCCCGGGAACGCCACCGGCCTGCCGGGCCTGTACCGGGTCGGCGGCTGGTCCCATCCGGGCGGCGGGCTGCCGCATGCGGGAATGTCCGGGGCGCTGGTCGCCGGTCTCGTCGTGGAGGGTCCGGAGTTCCGCGGCTCGCGGTGACGCGGCCCGCGCCGGATCAGAACCCCCGCCGAATCAGTACCCGCACCGGATCAGAAGCCGCGCCGGATCAGAAGCCGCGCGGGATCAGAAACGGTACTGCTGCTCGTCGTAGCCGGCGCCGCCCTGGGTGCCGCCACCCTGGGTTCCGTCGCCCTGGGTGCCGTCGCCCTGCTGGTAGGGGTACTGCTGCTCCTGCGGGTAGCCGCCGGCGTAGGGGTCGCCGTCGGTGGCGCGCTGCTGGGGGACCCACACCCCCTCGGCGGGGGTCTCCGCGTAGCCGCCGGTGTACTGCTCCTGGCCGTAGGCCTGCTGCCCGTATCCGCCGTCGTAGGTGCCTTCGTAGCCGCTGCCGTAGCCCTGGCTGCCGATGTAGGGGTCGGAGTAGGCGGCGTACTGCTGCTGGCCGGAGGCGTCGTAGCCGTACTGGCCGTAGCCGGTGTACCCGTCGTAGCCGTAGTTCTGGTCGGTGCTGTGGGCGGCGGCCGCGTACTGGTCCTGGGGTTGGGCGGCGGCCGCGTACTGGTCCTGCGGCTGGGCGGCGGCGTACCCGGTGTCGCCGTAGACGCCGTAGGAGCCGGTGTCCTCCGGCATCGGCTCGGGCTCGTAGACCGCGGTGGTCTCGGCGGCCGACGGGCCGGCGGGGCGGACCGGGGTGAACACGTCGTCGTGGTCGTCGGCCTGGTCGTAGGAGTCTCCGTCGGCGGTGTGGGCGCCGGGGGCGGCCGCCTGGTCCGCGTACTCCTGCTCCGGGTCGTCCGTGCCGGGCTGGTACGGCGCCTGCTCCTCGTCGTCGTGCTCCGGCGTGCCGCGGCGCCGGGGCCCGTCCTCGGCGCCCCGGCGGCTGACCGCCCAGCCGGCCGCGAAGCCGCGCCGGAACGACAGGGTGACGTAGGTCTGGCCGACCGCGAAGGCGGCCGCGCCGAGACCGATGACGACGACGGACGCGATGAGCACTCCGAGGACCACGCCGAGGAAGCCGGTGAAGGCGAGCAGCCGCCAGCGCAGTCGCGCCTTGTACTGCAGCAGGACCTCGCCGAGCAGCCACAGCGCGACGCCGCCGAACGCGATGTAGAGGACCGCCGTCCAGCTCATGTACGCCCCTCTCCCTGTGGCCGCTGTGCAGTGTGTCGTACGGCAGTGCGACCGGTCTAGGCCCGCGGGGGATGGTGCAGGCCCAGGTTCTCGTAAATTTCCAGCGTCGCCGTGGAGTTGTTGAGTGTGATGAAGTGCAGCCCCGGAACCCCTTCGGCCAGGAGGCGTGCACAGAACTCGGTGGCGAACTCGATTCCCATGGAGCGTACAGCGGCGGGATCGTCTTTCGCTGTGAGGATCCGCTCTTTCAGGCTGTCGGGGAAGGCGGCGGTGCTCAGTTTGGGCAGTCGCTCCAGCATCCGGACACTGGTCACCGGCAGGATCTCCGGGATGACCGGCGTGTCGCAGCCGGCCGCCGCGACCTCGTCGCGCAGCCTGAGGTACGTCTCCGGGTGAAAGAACATCTGCGTGATGGCGTAGTCGGCACCGGCCCGGCACTTGGCGACGAAGTGGCGGACGTCGGTCTCCCAGTCGGCGGAGCGCGGGTGCATCTCCGGGAAGGCGGCGACGCCGACGCAGAAGTCCCCCGACTCCTTGATGAGCCGGACGAGTTCGGCCGCGTAGGTCAGTCCCTGCGGGTGCGGCACCCAGTCGCCCATCGGGTCGCCGGGCGGGTCGCCGCGGACCGCGAGCATGTTGCGGATCCCGGCGTCGGCGTACTGGCCGATGATGTTCCGCAGTTCGGCGACGGAGTGGTCGACGGCGGTGAGGTGGGCGACCGGGGTGAGCGTGGTGTCGACCACGATCTGCTGGGTCTCCTTGACCGTGGTGGCCCGGGTCGAGCCGCCCGCGCCGTAGGTCACGGAGACGAAGTCGGGAGCGACCGCCTCCACCCGGCGGAGCGCGTTCCACAGGTTCTTCTCGCCCTTCGGCGTCTTGGGCGCGTAGAACTCGAACGAGTAGGTCGCCTTTCCGGTGGCGAGCATCTCGCGCACGGTCCGCGCGCGATCAGTCCTGGTGGATGCGGTTCCGAGGGCCATACCGGCAGGTTAACCAGGGGTAGGCGGTCCCCCAACCGGAGCACGGGTATTTGCCCGAAAAGTCGGCCTGTTGTCCACCCCTTGGACATACGTCCCCCGAAGCACGGGGAAACGGGCGCCGCACGGCGCCGGGCACCGCGGCCACCGCGGCCACCGCGGCCACCGCGGCCACCGCGGCCACCGCGCAGGATCTTCGCGATACCCCAGGCCGAGCTAGAGGACCGCCTCCCGCAGCCGCTCCGCGAACCGGGCCGCCGCCTTCCCCGGGTCGTCCGCCTCGGTGAGCGCCCGCACCACGACCACCCGGCGGGCACCGGCCCGCAGCACCTCGTCGAGGTTGCCCGGGTCGATACCGCCGATGGCGAACCAGGGGCGGTCGGTGCCCAGGCCCGCGGTGTACCGGACCAGGTCCAGGCCGGGGGCGGGGCGGCCCGGCTTGGTGGGGGTCGGCCAGCAGGGGCCGGTGCAGAAGTAGTCCACACCGTCCTGCACGGCGGCCGCCGCGGCCTCCGCCTCGGAGTGCGTGGAGCGGCCGACGAGGGCCTCCCCGCCCAGGATCCTGCGGGCGGCCGGCACCGGCAGGTCGCCCTGGCCCAGGTGGAGCACGTCGGCGCCGGCGGCGTGGGCGACGTCCGCGCGGTCGTTCACCGCGAGCAGCCGGCCGTGCCGGGCGCAGGCCTCGGCGAAGACCTTCAGGTACTCCAGTTCCTCGGCGGCTTCCATGCCCTTGTCGCGCAGTTGCACGATGTCCACGCCGCCCGCCAGTACCGCGTCCAGGAACTCCGGAAGGTCGCCCTGGCGCCTGCGGGCGTCGGTGCACAGGTAGAGCCGGGCGTCGGCGAGGCGGGCGGTGGCGGCGGTGGCGGCCTTGTCTGACATGGGTGGTTCCCCCGTGGTGGGTGCCGGGTCGGCGGCGTACGGGCCGCGACGGGGCGCGGCGGACGGCGGCCGCGGCGCAGGCCGCGGCCCGTACGCCGGACGGTGTGCGGATGGGCGGTGGGGCGGGTGCGGGTCAGACGGCGAGCGCCTGAGCGCGGCGCTTCACCTCCGTGCCGCGGTTCTCGCCGAGCGCCTGCGCGGGGGTGCCGGGCAGGCTCGGGTCGGGAGTGAACAGCCACTCCAGCATTTCCTCGACCGTGAAGCCGTCGTCCCGCAGCAGGGTCAGGGTCCCGGACAGGCCCTTGACGACCTTGTCCCCGTCGATGAAGGCGGCGGGGACGTGGAGCGCCCGGTTCTCGCCCCGGCGTACGGCGATGAGCTGGCCCTCCTTGACGAGCTGCCGCACGCGCGTCACCTCGACGCCGAACTGTTCGGCGATGTCGGGGAGGGTGAGCCAGCCGGGGACGAGAGCATCGGTCTTAGCGTCAATCTCGGTCACATGACCAAGCCTGCCATCTGGCACCGACAGTCGGTAGTCAGCCCCGGCCGCGGCGGCCGCGCCGGTGGGGCCGCCGCGGTCAGCCGACGGTGGCCGCCTTCAGCGGTCTGGCCGGGTCGGCGAGCAGTTCGGGGTCCATCGCGGTGCCCGCGCCGATCAGCCGGCGCCCCTGGGCCAGGTCCCGCGGACGGCCGACGGCCAGCAGGGCGACCAGCCTCCCCTCACGCAGCCAGCACACCGTCCACGCCGGCCCGGAGGGGGCGCCCCGCCAGACGGTGCGGTCGGCACGGGCGTGGTGCCCGGCGTACTGCACGAAGCGGCCGAACTGCTCGGACCAGAAGTACGGCACCGGGTCGTAGACCGCGTCGGGCTGCCCGGTGGCCGAGCCGACGATGTTCGCGGCGACCACGCGCGGGCCCTGGAGGGCGTTGTCCCAGTGGTGGACCAGCAGGCGCTCCCCGTAGCGGGCGGACGGGAAGGAGGCGCAGTCGCCGACGGCGTACACGTCGGATGCGGAGGTGCGCAGGTGGGCGTCGGCGACCACCTCGCCGCGGGCGCCGAGCTCGACGCCGGAACCGGCCAGCCAGCCGGTCGCGGGCCGGGCTCCGACGCCGACGACGACGGCGCCCGCGGGGATCCGGGTGCCGTCGTCGAGCACCACCGCCCCGGGCTCGACGTGCTCGACGCGGGCGTGCGTGCGCAGCACGGCCCCGCTGTCGGCGTACCAGGCGGCCATCGGGGCGGCGACCTCTGCCGGCAGGGTCCCGGCGAGCGGCCGGTCCGCGGCCTCGACCACGGTGACCGCGCAGCCGGCCTCGCGGGCCGCGGTGGCGAACTCGGCGCCGATCCAGCCGGCGCCGACGACGACGATGTCGTGCTGGCGGGCGAGGACGGGCCGCAGTCGTTCGGCGTCGTCGAGGGTGCGCAGCAGGTGCACCCCGGGTACGCCGTCCGTGCCGGGCAGCCGGATCGGCTCCGCGCCGGTGGCCAGGACGAGGACGTCGTAGGGCACGGGCCCGGCGGCGGTGTCCAGTTCGTGGTCGCCCGGGCGCAGGCCCAGCACCTCCCGGCCGAGCTCCAGCCCGATGCCGAGTCCGTCGAAGTCGACGTCGAAGGCGGAGTGCTCGGCGGTGCCGAGCAGGACCGCCTTGGACAGCGGGGGCCGGTCGTAGGGCTGGTGGGGTTCGGCTCCCACCAGGGTCACCGAGCCGGTGAACCCGTGCTCGCGCAGTGCGACCGCGGTCTGCACCCCGGCCATGCCGGCGCCGACCACGACCACCCGCCCCGCGGCCGGGGCCGTGGCCCGCCGCTGCGTCCGCTCACTCACCTGATCACCCTAGTCAGCCGGCTTCCCACCGGTCCGCCGTCGTCGTCCGCGACCTGCTCCACCACGCTCGTCCCGCTGCCCTCCCGGGACTCCCACTCCCAGTCCTCCTCCAGCCGCACCCGCCCGTCCGGCAGCTCGAGGACGGTGGCCACGCAGTGCCCGGCGGACGTCGTACCGTCGCGGGTGAGCTGCACGTACCGGAAGTCCAGCCGGTCCCCCTCCCGGATACCCACCAGACGGCCGCGTACGACATCGCCGCCCGCGTACTCGGCCCAGATCCCGCCGTCCTGCTCGTGGTAGGCGAACCGGGTAGCGGCGCCGACCTGGCCGGGGGCCTGGTCGGCCACCGGGGCGAGGACGAGGCCGTCGAGCGATCGGGCCATGGTGCGAGGCTCCCTTACAGGCACGGTCCGGGCGGGCTAGGGTGGCCACCGTAAAGCACTCGCGGGAGCCCGGACGCACCGGGCTGAGAGGGAGGCTGGCGGCCTCCGACCGTACGAACCTGATCCGGGTCATGCCGGCGAAGGGAGGGGCTGGACGCCCATGTCGCCCACGCGTACACCTGACGTCCTCGTCATCGGGGGCGGGATCATCGGGCTGGTGACGGCCTGGCGGGCCGCCCAGCGCGGACTCGCCGCCGCGGTGGTGGACCCGGACCCCGGCGGCGGCGCCGCACAGGTGGCCGCCGGGATGCTGGCCGCCGTCACGGAGCTGCACCACGGCGAGCAGACACTGCTCGGCCTGAACCTGGCGTCGGCCCGCCGCTACCCGGGCTTCGCGGCCGAACTCACCGACCTCACCGGGCAGGACCTCGGCTACCGCCGCTGCGGCACGCTCGCCGTGGCTCTGGACTCCGACGACCGGGCCGAGCTGCGCGAACTGCACGCCCTGCAGCGGCAGTCCGGGCTCGACTCGCAGTGGCTGTCCGGTCGGGACTGCCGCCGGCTGGAGCCGATGCTCGCGCCGGGCGTGCGCGGCGGGCTCCGCGTCGACGGGGACCACCAGATCGACCCGCGCCGGCTCGCGGCCGCGCTGCTCGCGGCCTGCGGGCGGGCCGGCGTGGTGCTGCACCGGGAGCGGGCCGAACGGCTCACGGTGGCCGGGGACCGGGCCACCGGCGTGGTCACCCGCTCGGGCGCGGTGCTCGGCGCCGGGCAGGTGGTGCTCGCCGCGGGAAGCTGGAGCGGGCGGCTGGCGGGCGTGCCGGACGACGTGCTTCCGCCGGTCAGGCCGGTGAAGGGGCAGGTGCTGCGGCTGAGCGTGCCGCAGCGGTACGCGCCCTTCCTCAGTCGCACCGTGCGCGCGGTGGTGCGCGGCAGCCAGGTCTACCTGGTGCCGCGGGAGAACGGCGAGCTGGTGGTGGGCGCGACCAGTGAGGAGCTGGGCTGGGACACCACGGTGACCGCGGGCGGCGTGTACGAGCTGCTGCGCGACGCCCACGAGCTGGTGCCGGGGCTGACGGAGCTGCCGCTGACCGAGACGCGGGCCGGGCTGCGCCCCGGTTCCCCGGACAACGCGCCGCTGCTCGGGCCGACCGCCCTGGACGGGCTGCTGCTGGCCACCGGTCACCACCGCAACGGCGTGCTGCTGACCCCGGTCACCGGCGAGGTACTGGCGCACGCCCTGGTCACCGGGGGGCTGCCGGAGGAGGCGCGGGCGTTCAGCCCGCGGCGGTTCGCCCCGGTGGAGCGGGCCGCGTGAACATCTCCGTCAACGGTGCGCCGCGCGAGGTCGCCGAGGGCACCGCCCTCGACTCGGTCGTCCGGTCCCTGACCGGGGCCCCGTCCGGCGTCGCCGCCGCTCTCAACGAGACCGTCGTCCCGCGCGCGCAGTGGCCGTCGGCCCGCCTCGCCGAAGGCGACCGCGTCGAGGTCCTGACCGCAGTCCAAGGAGGCTGACCCGTGGCCGAGGATCCCTTCGTCGTCGGGGGTACGCCCTTCGCGTCCCGCCTGATCATGGGCACCGGCGGTGCCCCGAGCCTGGAGGTGCTGGAGCGGGCGCTGGTGGCGTCCGGCACGGAGCTGACGACGGTGGCGATGCGGCGGGTGGACCCGTCGGTGCACGGATCCGTGCTGTCGGTGCTGGACCGGCTCGGGATCCGGGTGCTGCCGAACACCGCGGGCTGCCGTACGGCCGGGGAGGCGGTGCTCACCGCTCGCCTGGCACGCGAGGCGCTGGGCACGGACCTGGTGAAGCTGGAGGTCGTCGCCGACGAGCGCACCCTGCTGCCCGATCCGGTGGAGCTGCTGGACGCGGCCGAGACGCTGGTCGACGACGGTTTCACGGTCCTGCCCTACACCAACGACGACCCGGTGCTGGCGCGGCGGCTGGAGGAGGTCGGCTGCGCGGCGGTCATGCCGCTGGGCTCGCCGATCGGCTCCGGTCTCGGCATCCGCAATCCGCACAACTTCCAGCTCATCGTGGAGCAGGCGGGCGTGCCGGTGATCCTGGACGCGGGGGCGGGCACGGCCTCGGACGCGGCGCTGGCGATGGAGCTGGGGTGCGCGGGCGTGATGCTCGCCTCCGCGGTGACGCGGGCCCGGGACCCGGAGTCGATGGCCGCGGCGATGCGGCACGCGGTGGAGGCGGGCCGGCTGGCGCGGCGGGCCGGCCGGATCCCGCAGCGGTGGTTCGCGCAGGCGTCGTCGCCGGCCCGGGGCCGCGCGGTACTGGATCCGGAGCGGCCGGCCTTCTGAGCACGCGGCCCTCCGCCCGGGGCGCACGGCTCTCCGCCGGGGCGCACGGCCTCCGCCCGGGGCGCGCAGCCCTGCGCGCGGTCTTCCGGGCCCTCGGGAGCGCGTCACAGGTCGGCTGCAGTCCCGCCCCGATCCTGTGGAAGGGAACGGGGTGTCGGTGACGGCTCGTAGACTCACCCGCGTGGACACGACCCTTGAGGACCCTCTGGTCGGGCGGCTGCTCGACGGGCGGTACCGCGTCGAGGCGCGGATCGCGGTCGGCGGGATGGCCACGGTCTACCGGGCCGTGGACACCCGCCTGGACCGCGTGCTCGCGCTGAAGGTGATGCACCCGGCGCTCGCGGCGGACGGCTCCTTCGTGGAGCGGTTCATCCGGGAGGCGAAGTCCGTCGCCCGGCTGGCCCACCCGAACGTGGTGCAGGTCTTCGACCAGGGCACCGACGGTTCGTACGTCTACCTGGCCATGGAGTACGTCGCCGGCTGCACCCTGCGCGACGTGCTGCGCGAGCGCGGGGCGCTGCAGCCCAGGGCGGCGCTGGACATCCTGGAGCCGGTGCTGGCCGCGCTCGGCGCGGCGCACCGGGCCGGGTTCGTGCACCGGGACATGAAGCCGGAGAACGTCCTGATAGGGGACGACGGACGGGTCAAGGTGGCCGACTTCGGGCTGGTGCGCTCCGTGGACACGGTCACCAGCACCACCGGTGCCGTACTCGGCACGGTGTCCTACCTCGCCCCGGAGCAGATCGAGCACGGCACCGCCGATCCGCGCGCCGACGTGTACGCCTGCGGGGTGGTGCTGTACGAGATGCTGACCGGCGGCCGGCCGCACGACGGCGACTCCGCCGCAGCGGTGCTCTACAGGCACCTGCACGAGGACGTGCCGCCGCCGTCGGCCGCGGTGCCGGGGACGGCGCGCGCGCTGGACGGGCTGGTGGCGTCGGCCACCGCGCGGGCGGCCGGGACCCGGCCGGAGGACGCGGTGGCGCTGCTGGCGCAGGTGCGCGAGGCGCGCGCGACGCTCTCCGCGGCGGAGCTGGACGCAGTACCGCCGCAGGCCCTCTCGGCGGAGCACGACAACGCCGAGGACCGCACGAGCGTCATCCCCCGTTCGATGACGCTGCCGCGCCTGCTGCCGGTCGGCGAGGAGGACCGGCCGGAGGGCCCGGTCCACCGCACCAGCCGTCTGCAGTCCCCGCCGCCCGCCCCGCGGCGGGGCCCGGTGCGCTTCCGGCCGCGGATCATGACGATCGTCGTCGCCGTACTGCTGGTGCTCGGCGCCGGTGGGGGCCTGTGGTACATCAACTCCGGGCAGTTCACCAAGGTGCCGCCGCTGCTGTCGCAGACCGAGGCGCAGGCCCGCGAGCGGCTGGCGGGCGCCGGGCTGGACGTGGGCGAGGTGCGGCGCGCCTTCAGCGACACCGTCGAGCGCGGCAGCGTCATCAGCTCCGACCCCGCGCCGGGCGCCCGGGTCCGCAACAACGCCTCCGTGTCGCTGACGGTCTCGCGGGGCCCGGAGACGGTGAAGGTCCCGGACCTGGCGGGCTACCGGCTGGACAAGGCGCGTTCGGTGCTGAAGGACGCGGGTCTGGAGCCGGGGATGGTGACCCGGCGGTTCAGCGCGGAGGTCCCGAGGGGCTTCGTGATCGCCTCGGAGCCGGTGGCGGGCACCCAGCGGCACGCGGGTTCCGCGATCGCCCTCGACGTCAGCAAGGGCAGTCCCGTGGACGTGCCCGACGTCACCGGCGAGGACCTGGACGCGGCGAAGGACGACCTGGCGGGTGCGGGTCTGAAGGCGGAGGTCGCCGGCGAGCGGGTCAACTCCCCGTTCGACGCCGGGCAGGTCGCCGCGCAGACGCCGGGCGGCGGCGGAGAGGCGGCCGAGGGCGACACGGTGACGCTGACCCTGTCGAAGGGGCCGGAGATGGTCGAGGTCCCGGACGTGGTGGGTGAGCACGTGGACGAGGCCAAGAAGCGGTTGGAGGGCGCCGGTTTCGAGGTCGAGGAGGACCGCGGGCTGCTCGGCCTGTTCGGCGACACCGTCCACAAGCAGTCCGTCAAGGGCGGCGACCGGGCGCCCAAGGGGTCGAAGATCAAGATCACCATCCGCTGACGGGCGACGCGGCACCGGTCCGCCGGGGCGACCCACACCGCCGGGGCGACCCACACCGCCGGGGCGACCCACACCGCCGGGGCGACCCACACCGCCGGGGCGACCCGCACCGCCGCGCCGGCACCGCGTCGCCACCCGGCCGCGCCGCTCTTCGACACCTCGCCACCCCGCCGCGCCGTCTCGCCGTCTCGCCGTCTCGCCGTCTCGCCGCGGGATCCGCACCCCGCCCGGCGGGGGCGGCACCGCTGCTGGCATGCTGGACGGGCGATGAGCAGCACCTCTTCTCCCTCCCTCCCGCGCAACCCGGTCGGCGCGCACGTCCCGGTGGCCGGCGGCCTGCACTCGGTGGGGCTGTCGTACGCCCGTGAGCTGAAGGCCGAGGCCGTGCAGGTCTTCGTCGCCAACCCGCGGGGCTGGGCCACGCCCACCGGGAACCCGCGGCAGGACGAGGCCTTCCGCGACGCCTGCGCGCAGGCGTCGCTGCCGGTGTACGTGCACGCGCCCTATCTGATCAACTTCGGCTCCCACACGGAGGCGACCGTGGAGCGCTCGGTGGCCTCGCTGCGGCACTCGCTGCGGCGGGGGCGGGAGATCGGCGCGCTGGGCGTGGTCGTGCACACCGGGAGCGCGACGGGCGGGCGGCAGCGGTCGGTGGCGCTGCGGCAGGTCCGGGAGCGGCTGCTGCCGCTGCTGGAGGAACTCGTCCACGACGACGATCCGTTCCTGCTGCTGGAGTCGACCGCCGGCCAGGGTGCCTCGCTGTGCGCGCGGACCTGGGACTTCGGGCCGTACTTCGAGGCGCTGGACGCCCACCCGAAGCTCGGCGTGTGCCTGGACACCTGCCACATCTTCGCCGCGGGGCACGACCTGACCGGCCCGGACGGCATGCACCGGACGCTGGACCTGCTCGTGGACACGGTCGGCGAGGGCCGGCTGAAGCTCGTCCACGCCAACGACTCCAAGGACGTCGTCGGCGCGCACAAGGACCGGCACGCGAACATCGGTGCCGGGCACATCGGCGAGGAGCCGTTCCGGGCGCTGATGACGCATCCGGCGACGGCCGGGGTGCCGCTGGTCACCGAGACGCCCGGCGGCAGTCAGGGGCACGCGGCGGACGTGGAGCGGCTGAAGAAGCTCAGGGCGCCGTCCGCCCAGAGTTACCCCGGCTAGGGATCGGCTCCTCGCTCGTGCGGCACCGACGTACGAGACCGAGGGCGGGCATACGGCAACCGCCGGCCAACGGCCTCCCGGCCGGGGCTCACAGTTCGGGGCCGTCGCCCGGCTCCTCCTGGTAGGAGTACCGCTGCTCCTGCCAGGGGTCGCCGATGTTGTGGTAGCCGCGCTCCTCCCAGAACCCGCGGCGGTCGGCGGTCATGTACTCCACGCCCCGCACCCACTTGGGGCCCTTCCAGGCGTACAGGTGGGGGACGACCAGCCGCAGCGGGAAGCCGTGTTCGGCGGTCAGCAGCTCGCCGTCCCGGTGGGTGGCGAACAGGGTGCGCTCGGCGGTGAAGTCGTGGAGGCGCAGGTTGGAGCTGAAGCCGTACTCCGCCCACACCATCACATGGGTGACGCCGGGCGCGGGCGGCGCGATGTCCAGGACGGCCCGTGCGGGAACGCCGCCCCACTCGGCACCGACCATGCTGAACTTCGTCACGCAGTGCAGATCGGCCACGACGGTGGTGTACGGCAGGGCCGTGAACTCCTCGTGGGTCCAGCAGTGCTTCTCCCCGTCCGCCGTGGCGCCGAAGACCCGGAACTCCCAGCGTTCGGGCCGGAACTTCGGCACCGGGCCGTAGTGCGTGACCGGCCAGCCCTTCTGCAGGCGTTGTCCCGGCGGGAGCTCGGACTGTGCTGCTTCTCCAGACGCGCGCTCCAGCGGATGACCCATGGCTCCATCCTGACAGACCCGGGGCGGTGCACATGACCAGGCACCCCGCGGCACGAACCGGACAACGAGCACCTATCTGCCGCTTGACCACTAAGCACACACTTACTGGACGATCTTCGCGCTCGATGCAATCATGCCGCCGCACCCCCGCACCCCCTGTGGAAGGAGCCTGGCGCGATGCAGGGCGACCCCGAGGTCCTCGAGTTCCTCAACGAGCAGTTGACCGGCGAGCTGACCGCGATCAACCAGTACTTCCTGCACTCGAAGATGCAGGAGAACTTCGGCTGGACGAAGCTCGCCGCGTACACGCGGCACGAGTCCTTCGACGAGATGAAGCACGCCGAGGTGATCACCGACCGGATCCTGCTGCTGGACGGGCTGCCGAACTACCAGCGGCTGTTCCACGTGCGGGTCGGGCAGAGCCTCACCGAGATGTTCGAGGCCGACCGGCAGGTCGAGGTGGAGGCGATCGACCGGCTGCGGCGCGGCATCAGGGTCATGCGCGAGAAGGGCGACATCACGTCGGCGAACATCTTCGAGTCGATCCTGGCGGACGAGGAGCAGCACATCGACTACCTGGACACCCAGCTGGCCCTGGTGGAGAAGCTCGGCGAGGCCCTCTACATCGCACAGCTGATCGAGCAACCGGAGGGGTGATCGCACGCCCGCGGCACGCCCGGCGGCACGCCTCCCCGGCCCGCCCTCAGGCCGCTTCCTCCAGCGCCCCGAGCGCCGGCCCGCCCTGCTCGGCGAGGTCGCGCCGGGGGCAGGCGCCGCGACCGAGGAGGGCCTGGATGCGCCGTACGCAGGAGCCGCAGTCCGTGCCCGCCTTGCAGGCGGAGGCTATCTGGCGCGGGGTGCAGGCCCCGTCCCGGGCGTGCTGCCGGACCTCGCGCTCCGTGACACCGAAGCAGCTGCAGACGTACACGCGGTCCACCTCCCGACGGGATCGCTCTCCTCGACTGCCATCCCGTTATCCGGTGAGGCAAACCTAACCTTAGCCGCCTCGGCGGGTTCGCAAAAGGGGCAGGGGCGCGGATCCGGTGTGATCCGCGCCCCACGATGCCCGATGCGGGCCGTCACTGATCCCGGTACATCTCCGCGACCAGGAAGGCCAGGTCCAGCGACTGGCTGCGGTTGAGCCGCGGATCGCAGGCCGTCTCGTAGCGCTGGTGCAGGTCGTCGACGAAGATCTCGTCGCCGCCGCCCACGCACTCGGTGACGTCGTCGCCGGTCAGCTCCACGTGGATGCCGCCCGGGTGGGTGCCCAGCGCCTTGTGGACCTCGAAGAAGCCCTTCACCTCGTCGAGCACGTCGTCGAAGCGGCGCGTCTTGTGGCCGGAGGCCGCCTCGAAGGTGTTGCCGTGCATCGGGTCGGTGACCCAGGCCACGGCGGCACCGGAGGCGGTGACCTTCTCCACCAGCTCCGGCAGCCGCTCCCGGATCTTGTCCGCGCCCATCCGGACGACGAAGGTCAGCCGGCCCGGCTCGCGCTCCGGGTCCAGTCGCTCGACGTACTGCAGCGCCTCCTCAGCCGTCGTGCTCGGGCCGAGCTTGATGCCGATCGGGTTGCGGATCCTCGAGGCGAACTCGATGTGCGCGTGGTCGAGCTGCCGGGTCCGCTCGCCGATCCACACCATGTGCCCGGAGACGTCGTACAGCTGCCCGGTGCGGGAGTCCACCCTGGTCAGCGCCGACTCGTAGTCGAGCAGCAGCGCCTCGTGCGAGGCGAAGAACTCGACCGTCTTGAACTCCTCCGGGTCGGCCCCGCAGGCGTGCATGAAGTTCAGCGCGTTGTCGATCTCGCGGGCCAGCTGCTCGTACCGCTGGCCGGACGGCGAGGACCTGACGAAGTCCTGGTTCCAGGCGTGCACCTGGCGCAGGTCGGCGTAGCCGCCGGTGGTGAAGGCGCGCACCAGGTTCAGCGTGGACGCGGAGGCGTGGTACATCCGCTTCAGCCGCTCGGGGTCCGGGATGCGGGCGGCCTCGCTGAACTCGAAGCCGTTGACCGAGTCGCCGCGGTAGGTCGGCAGTGTCACGCCGTCGCGGGTCTCGGTGGGCTTCGAGCGCGGCTTGGAGTACTGGCCCGCGATCCGGCCCACCTTGACGACGGGGACGGACGCGGCGTACGTCAGCACGGCACCCATCTGCAGCAGCGTCTTGAGCTTGTTGCGGATGTGGTCGGCGGACACGCCGTCGAAGGCCTCGGCGCAGTCGCCGCCCTGGAGGAGGAACGCCTCGCCCCGGGCGACGGCCCCCAACCGGGCGCGCAGCTGGTCGCACTCGCCCGCGAAGACGAGCGGCGGATAGGCCTCGAGGTCCGCGATCACCTTGCGCAGAGCCTCGGGGTCGGGGTAATCGGGCTGCTGCGCCGCGGGCAGGTCTCGCCAGGTCGCCACGGGGGCGACGGCGTGGGTTTCAGCGTTCACGGTCACCTCGACAACATTACGCGGTCACCGGAGCCGCCCCGGCGCACGTTCGGAACGTGAGACGCCGCGGCGACGGCTCCGGCGCGCCCGGGCCGGCGCGGGACACCCCCCGGAGCACCCGCGGACCGAAGTACTTGGTAACCTCACGGACCTTTGAACTTTGCATCACCACAATCTCAACAGCATCGCAGGGGTGGGACTTTGACCGCGGGGCACCGAAGAGATCGAAAGAAGAAACGACTGCTCGTCTACGGGGTGGCCACGGCCGCCGCGATCGCTACCACCGCCGGCAGCCTGGCTCTCGCCGCACCCGGTTTCCTGGGCTCCGACGACACCAAGAACCCCGTCGCGCCGGGCGCCCGGCTCCAGTCGGAGTTCGCCAAGGCGGCCGCGGAGTTCGACGTGCCGCAGAGCGTGCTGATGGCGGTCTCGTACCGGCAGACGCGCTGGGAGGACCACGACGGGCTGCCGAGCACCACCGGCGCGTACAACGTGATGGGGCTCACGGACGTCGACAAGAGCGACCTGGTGAGCAGCAAGGGCGGCAAGGCGGACGAGCGCGCCCAGCTGCTCGACCGGATGAACCGCAGCGGCGACCCGGCGATCGAGAAGCACTTCGACGCGGACAAGGCGCTCCAGCACCAGCCCGAGAAGAAGGCCGTCGACACCAGCGATCCGCGGCTGCACACCCTGGACAAGGCCGCCGACCTGATCGGCGCCTCGTCGAAGAAGGTGCGCAAGAGCACCCGGGACAGCATCCGGGCGGGTGCCGCGCTCCTCGCCAAGTACGAGAAGGAGGCCACCGGCTCGCTGCCCGACGACCCGGGCGCCTGGTACCCGGCGGTCGCCCGCGCGAGCCAGGCCACCGACAGCAAGGGTGCGGACCTCTTCGCCACGCGCGTCTACGAGTCGATCAGGACCGGTGAGCAGCGCGTCACCGCGGACGGCCAGAGCGTCTCGCTGAAGGCCGACCCGTCGGTGCGGCCGAAGGGCAAGTCGGACCTCAAGCTCGCCGCCGCCGTCGCCGGCACCACCCCGACACCGGACTGCCCGGCCGGCCTGAACTGCGACTTCCGGCCCGCCGCTTACCAGCAGAACGGTTCGCTGGAGGACTGGGGCAACTACGGCATCGCCAACCGGCCCGAGAAGGGCCACGAGATCCGCTACATCGTCATCCACGACACCGAGGGCAGCTACGACGGCTCGCTCGCGGTGTTCCAGAACTCCTACAGCTACGCCAGCGCGCACTACATGATCCGCGCCTCCGACGGTCTGGTCACCCAGATGGTGGAGAACAAGAACGAGGCGTGGCACGCCGCCAACAAGACCCTCAACATGCACTCGATCGGCATCGAGCACGAGGGCTACGCGATCAAGGAGGGGAGCTGGTACACCGAGCCGGAGTACGAGTCCTCCGCGACGCTGGTGAAGTACCTGGCGAACAAGTACGGCGTCCCGCTGGACCGTGAGCACATCATCGGCCACGACGAGGTCCCGGGCATCCTGGACGCCAAGGTCAAGTCCCAGCACTGGGACCCGGGCCCCTTCTGGGACTGGAACCACTACATGCAGCTGATGGGCGCACCGACCGGTGTCGGCGGCCCCGGCGGCCCGTACCGGGCCGGTCAGCTCATCCGCATCACCCCGCCGTTCACCACGGTGAACCAGCCGCCGCTCACCAACGGCGGCACTGCGGTCGACCCGCAGCCGGCGAACTTCATGTACCTGTACAGCTCGCCGTCCACCGGCGCGTCCAAGATCAGCGACCCGTACCTGGGCTCCTCCGCGTCCTGGAGCGAGGGCTGGAACTGGGGCGACAAGGTGGTGGCCGGCGGCGAGTACGTCGTCGCCGAGGCGCAGCGCGACTGGACCGCGATCTGGTACGGCGGGCGGAAGGCCTGGTTCTACAACCCGGGCGGCCAGTGGACCACGGCCGTCGGCACCGGCAAGGTGGTCACCCCGAAGTCGGGCCTGAGCTCGATCCAGGTGTTCGGGCGCGCCTACCCCGACGCGGCCGCGTACGACGGCACCGGCGTGCCGGTGCAGGACTCCAACGACGCCTCCCTGACGAAGTACAGCGTGGCCGCCGGGCAGAAGTACGAGCTCAGCGGCGCGGCGGTGCCCGGCACCTACTACAACAGCGGCACCATCGACGGTTCCGGCACCGGTTCCCGCGTCCTGGTGGTGGGCAGCAACAGCTTCTACCCGATCCGCTACAACCACCGGGTGGCCTGGGTCCGCGCCTCGGACGTCCAGGTGGTCGACAGCACCGCGCCCGACCCGGGGACCGACCGCTACAACATCCTCGGCCGGGACTCCTCGGGCCAGCTGTGGCAGTACCAGGGCACCGGCGACGCCTCCGCCCCGTACTTCCACCGCTACCGGATCGGCTGGGGCTGGAACATCTACTCCCTCGTGACGTCGCTGACCGCGATGCGCGCGGACGGCACCGGTGACATGGTCGCCCGCGACAAGGACGGCGTGCTCTGGTACTACAAGGGCAGCGGCGACCCCGCCTCGCCGTACCTGGGGCGCACCAAGGTGGGCGCCGGCTGGAACATCTACGACGTCGTCACCGGCGCGCGGGACCTGACCGGCGACGGCAAGCCCGACATGGTCGCCCGCGACAAGGACGGCGTGCTCTGGCTCTACCAGGGCACCGGCGACACCGCACGGCCGTTCCTGCCCCGCACCCGCATCGGCGCGGGCTGGCAGATCTACAGCATGATGACCGACACCGGCGACTTCACCGGTGACGGCAGGGCCGACCTGGTCGCGACCGACAAGGACGGCGGACTGTGGCTGTACCAGGGCACCGGCAACGCCGCCGCCCCCTACAAGCCGCGGGTCAAGATCGGCTTCGGCTGGAACATCTACAACCTGCTGCGCGGGCCGAGCGACCTCGACCGCGACGGCAAGCCCGACCTGATCGCCCGTGACAAGGACGGCGGGCTCTGGCTGTACCGGGGCACCGGCAACGCCGCCGCCCCGTACGCCTCCCGGATCAAGATCGGCTTCGGCTGGAACACCTACGGCATGATCATCTGATCGGCCCGGATCCGCGGCAACGGCCCGCGGCGCCCCGGCCGTCCCGCCCCGCGGGACGCGCTGCGGCACCGCGGGCCGTTGCGCTACCATCTGCCGCATGCCCGCGCCGACACATCAGAACTGGTGGTGGACCGCTTCTCCGGCGGCCCACTGACGCGCGTACGCACCACTTCGCGAAGGCCGCCCGAGGGGCGGCCTTCGCCATGTCCGGGCAGCCGTCCGGCACCCGGGGCCGTCCCTCACCGAACCGCTCAGTGACGGAAGACGGAAGAGGAACCCCCGATCATGGACCTGGAACAGCTCCCGGCCGACCCACGCCCGTTCGCCCTGCTGCGCCGCCGCACGCCGGGCCTCGACCAGGACACGGTGGAGCTGCTGCTCGGCCCGGTCCACGACTGCGAACGGCTCGCCGACCTGCCCGACGAGGGCCTCGCCCTGGTGCCCTTCCGGCAGATCCGGGAGCGCGGCTTCGACGTCCGCGACGACGGCACACCACTGACGGTGCTGCTGCCCGAGGAGCGGCACGCGTTCCCGCTCGCGGAGGCCCTCCGCGCGCTGCCGGCCCACCGGGTGCGGGTCGAGGACGGCGGGTTCGACGTCGCCGACGAGGAGTACGCCGACGTCGTCGAGCGGGTGCTGCGCGAGGAGATCGGGCGGGGCGAGGGCGCGAACTTCGTGATCCGCCGCACCTACGAGGGCGGGATCCCCGGATTCGGGCGGGCCGACGCCCTGGCCCTGTTCCGGCGGCTGCTGGAGGGCGAGCGCGGCGCGTACTGGACGTTCGTCGTGCACACCGGGGAGCGGACGCTGGTCGGCGCAAGCCCCGAGGTGCACGTGCGGATGTCCGGCGGGACCGTCGTGATGAACCCGATCAGCGGGACGTACCGCTATCCGGCCGGCGGGCCGACCGCCGAGCACCTGCTGGAGTTCCTCGCCGACGGCAAGGAGAGGGAGGAGCTCTCCATGGTGGTCGACGAGGAGCTGAAGATGATGTGCACGGTCGGCGACCGGGGCGGGGTCGTCGTCGGACCGCGGCTGAAGGAGATGGCGCACCTGGCGCACACCGAGTACGAGCTGCGCGGCAGGTCGTCGCTGGACGTCCGGGAGGTGCTGCGGGAGACCCTGTTCGCCGCCACCGTCACCGGCTCGCCGGTGCAGAACGCCTGCCGGGTGATCGAGCGGCACGAGCCGCCGGGGCGGGACGGCACCGCGCGCGGCTACTACGCGGGCGCGCTGGCCCTGCTCGGCCGGGACTCCGGGGGCGCCCAGACCCTGGACTCCCCCATCCTCATCCGCACCGCGGACGTCTCCCGGGACGGCCGGCTGCGCGTCGCGGTCGGCGCGACCCTGGTGCGCGGCTCGGACCCGGCGGGCGAGGTCGCCGAGACGCACGCCAAGGCGGCCGGTGTCCTGGCGGCGCTGGGCGTCCGGCCGGCGCGGCCCCGCGAGGAGCGCGCCCTGCCCCGGCTGGCCGACGACCCGCGGGTGCGGGCCGCGCTGGACGCGCGGCGCGAGGCGCTGGCGCCGTTCTGGCTGCGGATGCAGGAGCCGGTCCGGGAGCTGACCGGGCACGCGCTGGTCGTGGACGGCGAGGACACCTTCACGGCGATGCTGGCGCACCTGCTGCGGTCGAACGGGCTGGAGGTGACGGTGCGCCGCTACGACGAGCCGGGGCTATCCGACCGGGCGCGGGCGCACCCGGGGCCGCTGGTGCTGGGCCCGGGCCCCGGTGACCCCGCTGATCCGGCCGACCCGAAGATGCGGATGCTGCGGGAACTCGCCGCCCGCGCGCTGCGGGAGCACCGGCACCCGGTGCTCGGGGTGTGCCTCGGGCACGAGCTGCTCGCGGCCGAACTCGGGCTGGAGCTGGTGCGCAAGCAGGTGCCGTACCAGGGGGCCCAGACGGAGATCGACTTCTTCGGGCGCACCCTCACCGCCGGCTTCTACAACAGCTTCACGGCCCGCTGCGACGACGCCGCGGCGCGGGAACTGGCCGAGCGGGGCGTCGAAGTGAGCCGGAGCCCTTCGGGCGAGGTGCACGCGGTGCGCGGGGACGGCTTCGCCGGGGTGCAGTTCCACCCCGAGTCGGTGCTGACCCTGGACGGCGCCGCCGTGGTCCGGGAGCTGCTCGGTCAGCCGCGCGGCACCAGCACGTTCTCCGAGCGGCGGCCGGCCCGGTAGTCGAGGACGTTGGTCACGGTGGTCTCGACGATCTGCCCGACGGCGTCCTCGGTGTAGTACGCCTGGTGGGACGTGACCAGCACGTTGGGGAAGGTGAGCAGGCGGGCCAGGGTGTCGTCCTCGATGGCCTGGAGGGACTTGTCGAGGAAGAACAGGCCCGCCTCCGCCTCGTACACGTCGAGGCCGACGCCGGTGAAGCGGCCCTCGCGGAGTTCGTCGACGAGGGCCGCGGTGTCGATGAGGCCGCCGCGGCTGGAGTTCACCAGGATCGCGTCGTCCCGCATGATCTTCAGCGCGTCCGCGTCGATCAGGTGCTGCGTCGCGGGCATCAGCGGCACGTGCAGGCTGATCAGGTCGGACTCGGCGAGGAGCTGCTCCTTGGTCACGTAGGTCATGCCGAGGTCCCGGCAGGCCGGGTTCTCGGCGACGTCCCAGCCGAGCAGCCGCATGCCGAAGCCGTGGGCGATACGGGCGAACGCCACACCGATCTTGCCGGTGCCGAGCACTCCGGCGGTACGGCCGTGCATGTCGCGGCCCATCAGGCCGTGGAGCCGGAAGTCGAAGTCCCGGGTGCGGGTGGAGGCGCGCACGATCCGCCGGTTGACGGCCATCGCGAGCGTCCAGGCGAACTCCGCCACCGAGTACGGCGAGTAGTACGACACCCGGGCGACCGTCATGCCGAGCCGCTCGGCCACGGGCAGGTCGACGTTGTTGAAGCCGGTCGAGCGCTGGGCGACCATCCGGGTGCCGCCGGCCGCGAGGATCTCCAGGACGCGGTTCCCCAGGTCGGCGTTGACGCTGGTGGAGACCACCTCGTAGCCCGCCGCGATGGGCGCGGTGTCCTCGTTGAGGAACACGTCCAGGCAGCGGATCTCGTGGTGGCCGGCGAAGGCCCGCTCCATGAGGGGCTTCTCGTCCGCCTGCACTCCGAAGGCGAGGATCTCCACGGCACCTTCCCACTCTGCTCGGCCGGCGGCCCGACGACCCGGACCTGGCCCGAATATACGGCCCGCAGCCGAACGGCGGGGCGGTACCGGTCAGCCGCACGGCGGGGCGGTACCGGTCAGCCGCACGGCGGGGCGGTACCGGTCAGCCGCACGGCGGGGCGGTACCGGTCGACCGAACAGCGGGCGCGGTGCCGGTCGGCCGAACAGTGGAGGCGGTACCGGCCAACCGGCGGCCCGGTGGTGCCGGTCAGCCGAAGAACACGCCGATCTCCTCGTACAGCGCCGGGTCGACCGTCTTGATCCGCGCGGTGGCCTCGGCGATCGGCACCCGGACGATGTCCGTACCGCGCAGCGCGACCATCTTGCCGAAGTCCCCGTCGCGCACCGCGTCGACGGCGTGCAGCCCGAACCGGGTGGCGAGCCAGCGGTCGAAGGGACTCGGCGAGCCGCCGCGCTGGAGGTGGCCGAGGACCGTGGTGCGGGCCTCCTTGCCGGTGCGCTGCTCGATCTGCCCGGCCAGCCACTCCCCCACCCCGGACAGCCGGACCCGGCCGGAGGCGGCGCTCGGCACATGGGTGAGCACCGGGGCGCCGCCGCGGGGGCGGGCCCCGTCGCCGACCACGACGATCGGCGAGTACGAGGCGCGGAAGCGGGAGGTGACCCAGGCGCACACCTGGTCGATGTCGAAGGGCTGCTCGGGGATCAGAACGACGTTCGCGCCGCCGGCCAGTCCGGAGTGCACCGCGATCCACCCCGCGTCACCGCCCATCACCTCGACGACCAGGACCCGCTTGTGGGACTCGGCCGTGGTGTGCAACCGGTCGATCGCCCCGGTCGCGACGTTGACGGCGGTGTCGAACCCGAGGGTGCGGTCGGTGCCGGACAGGTCGTTGTCGATGGTCTTGGGCACGGCCACGCAGGGCAGCCCGTGCTCGTCGGCGAGGCGGGCCGCCGTGCCGAGGGTGTCCCGGCCGCCGATCGTGATCAGGGCGTCGACGCGGAGCTTGTCGAGGTTGTCCCGGATGCGGCGCACCCCGTCCTCCTCGTCGAGGGGGTGGGTGCGCGAGGTGCCGAGGATGGTGCCGCCCTGCGGCAGCGTGCCGCGCACGGCCGGGATGTCCAGCGGCACCGTGTCCCCCTCCAGCGGGCCGCGCCAGCCGTCGACGAAGCCGACGAACTCGTAGCCGTACTCCTGCACGCCCTTGCGCACCACGGCCCGCACCACGGCGTTGAGGCCGGGGCAGTCACGGCCTCCGGTCAGTACTCCCACGCGCATGCCGACGTCCCTCCGTCCGGGGTCCACACTCCAGAGGTTCACGCTAGTGCCCGACGGTGCCGCCGCGGGCGCCGATCACGCCTCGTCCAGGCCTGTTTCTATCGCGTACCGCACCAGTTCCACCCTGTTGTGCAACTGGAGCTTGCCGAGGGTGTTCTGGACGTGGTTCTGCACCGTGCGGTGGGAGATGACGAGCCGTTCGGCGATCTGCTTGTAGTTCAGCCCCTTCGCGACCAGCCGCAGCACCTCGGTCTCCCGGTCGGTGAGCCGGGGCGTGCCCGGCGCCCCCGGCGCCGCGGCCGCCTCGGTGCCGGCCGCGGGCGCCGGGCCGTCGGAGGCGAGGCGGCGGTACTCGCCGAGGACCAGGCCGGCGAGGCCGGGTGTGAAGACGGGGTCGCCGACAGCGGTCCGGCGCACCGCGTCGAGGAGTTCCCCGGTGGAGGCCGACTTCACCAGGTAGCCGGTGGCCCCGGACTTGACGGCCTCCAGGACGTCGGCGTGCTCCCCGCTCGCCGACAGCACCAGCACCCGCAGCCGCGGGTCGGCGGCGACGACCTCCTTGCACACCTGGACCCCGGGCTTGGCCGGCAGGTTCAGGTCGAGGACGAGGACGTCGGGCGCGGCGGCCCGGGCCCGGCGCACCGCCTGCTCGCCGTCGGCGGCGGTGGCGACCACGTCGAAGCCCGCCTCGGCGAGGTCCCGGGCGACGGCGTCCCGCCACATCGGGTGGTCGTCGACCACCATCACCCTGATCGGGTCCCGCTGTCCGCTCATCGCTGCTCCGCCTTCCCCCGCGGGGCCGTCGCCCTGGGTGCCTTGAGTTCGACTTCCGTGCCCTGGCCGGGGACCGACACCCACGCGGCCGTGCCGCCGAGGTCGCGCAGCCGGCCCCGGATGGAGAGGGCCGCCCCGAGCCGGCCCTCCCGTTCGGCCTCGGCGAGCCGGCCCTCGGGGATGCCGGGACCGTCGTCGCGGACGGTCACGATCACCGCGTCCGGCTCGTCCTCGACGAGGATCCACGCGCGCGCCCGCTCCCCGGCGTGCTCGCGCACGTTGTCCAGGGCCGCGCCGACCGCGGCCGCCAGTTCCCGCGCGGCGGCCGGAGGCAGGGGCACCGGGGCGCCGGGCTCGGCGAGGCTGACCCGGGCACCGGCGTACGGGGCGAGCAGGGCGCGCAGGTCGGCGGGGCCGTCGGGGTCGGCGGAGCCGTCCGCGTCGGCGGCTTCCCGCGTGTGGGCGCCGGTTTCGCCGGAGGCCTGCCCGGGGACGCGGCCGGCGGGGGTGGCGGCCCGGGTGAGCCCGCCGGATACCAGGGTGCGCAAGGCCGCCTCCTGCTCTCCGGCCAGCCGGCCCAACTCGGCGGCCTCCCCGCCGAGCACGTCGCCGCGCCGCTGCACCATGGCCAGCACCTGGAGGACGCCGTCGTGGATGTCGCGGGCCAGCCGCTCCCGCTCGCGGGTCGCCGCCTCGATCTCCAGGGCGCGGGCCAGGGTCCGCTCGGAGGCGCGGGCGACCTCGACGACGTAGCCGATGGCGATGGCGGCGACCCAGACCAGGATCACGTTGTGGACGGTGTCGCGGGCCGGGGCACCGCGTTCGACCAGGTTGGCGGCGGCGACGACGGTGGAGGCGAGGGCCGCCCAGCGCCAGCCGCCCTTGAGGGCGAAGGCCAGTACGGAACCGGCCGTCCAGATGGACGGCAGGGTCGGGCCGCCGTCGAGGATGCGCTGGTGGGTGTCGGTGAGCGGGGTGAGCAGGATGCCGCCGACGGCGATGGCCAGGTCGGCGGCGAGGAACGGCTTGGTGCAGTGCGCCGCGTCGGCGACCTTCGGGAGGGTGGCCAGGGTCCAGACGCACATCACGGCGAAGTAGGCGATGGCGGGCTCGGGGTGGGCGAAGCCGCCGTATCCGGTGGCGAACAGGGCGACCGCGTACAGCATGGTCAGCAGCCGGTAGCCGGTGAGCGCACGCCACATCGGCAGCTCGACCGACATCCGCAGGTCCTGCTCGCGCCTGGCCATCCAGTCCCCCCAAGACCACCGGCGCCGGGCACGCGGCGGCCCGGCCCCGCTCGACTAGCTCTCGCCGTTCTCCTACTCGCCCTGCCCGTCCCGCCCGCCCTGCTTGTCCTGCTTCGCCTGTTCCTTCTCCGCCTTGGCCGCGTCGGCGATCCGCCGCTTGGCGGCGGTGGCGTACATGTCGACGTATTCCTGGCCGGAGAGCTTCATGATCTCGTACATGACCTCGTCGGTCACCGCGCGCAGCACGAACCGGTCGTGCTCCATGCCCTGGTACCGGGAGAAGTCCAGCGCCTCACCGATGCGGATACCGGGCCGCATGACCTTCGGGACGACCTTCCCCGGAGGCTGGATCTTCTCCGTGTCGATCATGGCGACCGGGATCACCGGCGCCCCGGTGGCGAGCGCCACCCGCGCCAGGCCGCCCGGCTTGCCCCGGTAGAGGCGGCCGTCGGGCGAGCGGGTGCCCTCCGGGTAGATCCCGAACAGCTCACCGCGCTCCAGTACCTCCATGCCGCTCCTGATCGCGGCCTCGCCGGCGCCGCGCACCCCCGAGCGGTCGACCGGGAGCTGCCCGACACCCTTGAAGAACGCGGCGGTGAGCCGGCCCTTCACCCCGGGCGTAGTGAAGTACTCGGCCTTGGCGATGAAGGTGACCTTGCGGTCGAGCACCGCGGGCAGGAAGAACGAGTCGGAGAAGGACAGGTGGTTGCTCGCCAGGATCGCCGGGCCCTCGGCCGGGATGTTCTCCAGGCCTTCCACCCAGGGCCGGAAGACGAGCTTCAACGACCCCCCGACGGAAACCTTCATCGCGCCGTACAACAACCGAGTGCCTCCTGATGTGTGTCGGTCAGACCTTATCCCGCCGGCACCGCCCAAGAACCCGACGGCCCTGGTCGGTGTCAGTACGGTCGCGTACGGTGAACCTGCACCAGGACTCGTTCACGGCCTCGTTCACGGCCTACTCACGGACAGGAGACGAAGGTGCCGGTCCTTCCCGGAGCCGAGCCGTACCGCCACGAGGGCGGCGAGGTCGGCGTCCTCCTCTGCCACGGCTTCACCGGATCCCCGCAGTCGCTGCGCCCCTGGGCGGAGTACCTCGCCTCGCACGACCTGACGGTCTCCCTGCCGCTGCTGCCCGGGCACGGCACCCGCTGGGAGGACCTCCAGGTCACCGGCTGGCAGGACTGGTACGCGGAGGTCGACCGCGAGCTGCGGCTGCTCACCGAGCGCTGCGAGACCGTCTTCGTGGCCGGCCTGTCCATGGGCGGTGCGCTGGCCCTGCGGCTGGCGGCGAAGCACGGCGACCGGATCGCCGGCGTGGTCGTCGTCAACCCGGCGAACAAGGTGCACGGCCTGTCGGCGTACGCGCTGCCGGTCGCCCGCCACCTGGTGCGGAGCACCAAGGGCATCGCGAGCGACATCGCGAAGCCGGGCGCCGCGGAGCTGGGCTACGAGCGGGTCCCGCTGCACGCCGCGCACTCCCTGCGCACCTTCTTCCGCATGGTGGACGGGGAGCTGCCGCAGGTCACGCAGCCGCTGCTGCTGATGCACAGCACCCAGGACCACGTGGTCCCGCCGGTCGACTCGGCCCGCATCCTCGGCCGGGTGTCGTCGACGGACGTGACCGAGGTGCTGCTGGAACAGAGCTACCACGTGGCGACGTTGGACCACGATGCGGACCGGATCGCCGAGGAGAGCCTCGGCTTCATCGGCCGGCTCGCTCCCCGGATCGGGAAGGAAGGGACGACGGCAGGTGGCTGAGCACGACTCCGACCGCGAGGACGGGCACGAGCCGGAGGAGCAGAGCGTGCCCTTCGACGAGGACGCGGCCTGGGACGCCATCGTCGCCGGGTACGGCGACGAGCCGCCGGACCCGCCCGGGTCGAAGCCGTTCAAGTCGGTGGAGGACCTCGCCCTGCTGGAGTCCGGGACGAACGCCACGCCCGGTACGGAGGACACCGAACCCACCGGCGACGAGCCCGCGCGGCCCGCCGCACCGGCGCGGCCGCTGGGCGGCTCGGTGTCCTTCGCGCCCGGGGTCGGCGGCCCCCGCGACTACTCGCCGCCCGAGCCGTCCGAGGACGACTTCGACGAGGACGACGAGGGCCACTTCGAACCGCCCGAGCCGCCGCCGCTGCCCGAGGCCGACGCCACCGCCAGGTTCGCCTGGCTGGGCGTGGTCGGCGGGCCCGTCCTGCTCCTGCTGGCGGTACTGCTCGGCTGGGACATGACCTGGTGGCTGACGACGCTGACCATCGGCGGCTTCCTCGGCGGCGTCGCCACGCTGGTGGCGCGGATGCGCACCGACGACGAGGACGGCGACGACCCGGGGCGCGGCGCGGTGGTCTGAGGCGTTCCCGCCGGATCACGCCGCGTGGTCCTGAACCGCCTCGGAGAGTCTCCACTCGGGTTCGTGGCTCATGGCGTGTACCAGGTCCCGCCACGACAGACCAGTGTCGCTCGCCTCCGGGCGGGCCCAGCCGGATCTCGAGGACCGACGAAGCGGCCCCGTCGCCGCCCGGCACGGAGACGGGCACATCCGCCCAGCGCAGCGCGTCGCCGTCGGGGCCGCCGATGCGCACCGTGGCCAGGAGCGGGGCCTGCGGTTCGAGGTCCAGGGTCACCGACACCCGCAGGTCGTCGCCGTCCGGGCCGAAGCTCTCGACGGTCAACCGCGGCACGTGAGGATTCTCGTGCCGGTGCCGCCCCGACCCCCGCACCCAGGCCACCTCTCCGCTCACCGCCTGCGCGCTCCCGCTCGTCCCAGAGGTCGTCGAGGTCCCAGGGATCCTCCCCGGCCTCCTCGGTATCGGCCTCCTCACGGACGTTCAGGTACCGCGATTGCGGGTGACCCGGGATGCACAGCTCCACTACGGTCTCGCTGCGGAACCCGACGACCCGCACCGGCCAGGCACCCGGGACGTCTCTCCGCTGCTTCTCCCAGAACAGGTCATAGCCGACCGGTGTGGTGCCCCAGCTGAGCAGCGCCCCTTCGGCCGGCCAGGCCGGAAACCGCACCGGCCCCGCGGAACGTCCTGAGCTCGCCCTCCGCCGAGGACGGCAGCGCGCGCCGGGCGGGGAAGGCGGCCCCGGCACTCCGCCCGCCGGACGGACGCTGAGCACGTCATCCAGACATCCGTAGCCGTAGACGTCGACGAAGTCCCGGAAGTCCGGGGGCAGAGCCGTCCCGAGTCCCCGCGTGCACCTCCGCCCAGTGCCGGGGCGTCGCCCCGGTGGACGTAGGAGGCAGCAGCCCAGTCAGGCGCCGCACCACGTGGTGCACCGTCAGCCCCTCCATATGCACCCGAGAGCATGCGGTTACGCTCCCTCATCGGGTTTCTCCGGGTGCACGACAGCCCGCCGCTCTACTGCCAGGCGCCCAGATACCTTACGGGCAACAACTCCAATGAGACCTCTGCATTTTCCACCCGAAGAGCCCACACCAAGATCAGAGCTCAATCGCCCGGTAGGCCAATGCCTCGCCCACGACGCCTTCATCCGTGAGTTCAGGCGTCCGATAGAACAACAAATCTGTCCACGCCGGATGGGGAATAAGGCGCGAAAGTTCTTCCAAACGCTCCGCGCATTCCGCATCCGAGAAATTTCCAGAGCGAACCTCTGCCACCAGCGCGAGAGCTCTCGCACGCCTTGGGTCACCTTGAGGAATCTTCTTCACCTCCCGTAATGGAAGTCGCCATCCAGGATCTCCGAATGGTACTTGGGCGTGACTATGACGATGTTATCCATATCATACACCCCCCCACCGGCCCAGATCGGGAAGGAGTGATGTAGGACATAGTTATACGCACCCGGAGTTGACTGATCAGCAAGAACGAACGGCGCTAGCCCAGACTGCATCCTCGTCACATTTGACGGAGAGAACCCGGAAGCCAACCTCGAATCATTTCCAACTGCAGCCCAGAATGCCTCACGGAAGGGTTTAAACCCATTAAACACCTGCCCACGCAACTGATCTGCAATTTGACCGGGAATCCGTCCAACATTTCCGCTAGTACCCCTCAGCCACCCACCGCCAGCATTAGGTAGACTATATCCACCAGTTGCAGGCCCGGGTGCGTTACGGATTTGAGTTGCGGTCTTCGCAGAACCGATTTCACCATAGTGCGTGCCCGCGACGTCCGCCGAACCCTGCTGGAAAGCCATCCGAGGGAGCCCACTGGACGGATCGACCGGGAAGATCGAAGTCTGTGCCGCGCTCGCGGCGGGATCGATCGGAGTGATCAGCGTGTTACCGGTTCCGGCCCCCGGATCAACTGGGAAGCTGGATATGAGCCCTGCCCCGGCGTCCGGGTCGAACGGGTTTACCAGGATGTTCTGGTCGTTGACGCCGGGGTCGACGGGAAAGGTCGTGACAAGCCCTCCGATCTGTTCACCAGCTGCCATGTCAAGTTTGTTGATATTGATCTGAGCGGCGGGGGATTGAGGAGCTGACGAGATCGAGTTGACGGCAAGAATGGCCGTACCGATCGACTTGGTGATCTTCAGCGCGTTGGCGCGGATCGCGGCGCGGCGGGCTGCCTCTGCGGCAGCTGTGGCGGCGGCATCCTTGGCTGCAGCGGCAGCGTCATGCACGGTGTGGTCCAGATTTCCCCCGCAGGTGTAGCACGGGGTGTTTCCAGGGTCCTTTGCGTCGGCCGAAGGCTTAGCGGGCTTGCTCTTACCGAAGCGCACCTGGCAGGCCATTGACCAGAAGTCGACACACATCTTGGATGCGCCGGGCGGCCCAAGGGGACCCACGCTCATGGCCCCCAGGCCACCGCTCTCCTTGTTGGAAGAGTCATGGTTTTCCCTGTATTTCTGGTAGGCCATCACACCCACGGCCGTGACCAGTAGCACTCCAGCCACTACCGCCACGCACTCAGGGCAGAAAACCCCTCCAAGGGCGACGGCGACGCCCCAGTGTCCGCTCGGGTCCCACTCCGTCATCGGCGCGTCAGCCACATAGGCATACGGGTTGGCGTTGGCGCTCCTGCCCACCGCCGGGTTGTCGACGGTGTCGGCGGAGTTGAAGCCGCCGGTGCCGGGGGTGTACCAGCGGGCGTGCATGTTCACGGCGCCGGTGGCGGGGTCGGTGAACTCCCCCTGGTAGCCGACGCTGCCGGTGAGGGAGCCCGCGGTGGGCGTGCCCCAGGGGTCGTAGCTCGCCGAGTCGGTCAGTGCGGTCGCGGTGGCGGTGAACTGGCCGACGAGGTCGCCGTGCAGGTCGTTCCAGGCCAGCGTGGCGCCGGCGGGGCCGGACTCGCCGGTCAGGGCTCCGGAGGCGCCGTGGCTGTAGGTGGTGGTGCCGTCGGAGGCGACGGTGTTGCCGGTGCCCGAGTAGGTGAGCGTGGTCCCGCCCGCCGTGATCACCCGGCCCAGGGCGTCGTAGGCGTAGGAGGTGCTGCCGGCGGTGATCTGCTGGCCGTAGGCGTCGAAGGTGTAGGCCGTGGAGTCCTTCGCGGAGAGGGTGCCGCGCGCCGTGTAGGTGTAGGTGTGCGTGCCGTCGGAGACGAGTTCGTCGCGCGCGTCGTAGGTGTACGTCGTCGAGCCCGCGGTGAGGCGGTTGCCGGCGCCGTCGTAGGTGTACGCGGTCGTGGTGCCGTCCTTCGTCCAGGACGTCAGACGGCCCGCCTGGTCGTAGCCGTAGGTATTGGTGGAGGCGCCCTGGACGCCGGTCGTGGTCTTCGACGTCAGCTCGTCGGCCTGGTCCCAGCCGTAGGTGACCGAGGCGACGGCCTGGCCTGAGCCGGTGGTCAGGGCGTCGGACGTCAGGCGGTGCAGGCCGTCGTAGCCGTAGGTGCGGACGTCGCCCGAGTTGCCGTAGGTGACCGTGTCGATCTGCGACAGGCTGTTGTAGCCGTAGGTGAGGGTGGTGCCGGTGGCCGCGTCGGCGACCGTCGCCGGGCGTCCGTCGCCGTCGTAGGTGTAGGTGCTGGTGCCGGAGGCGTCGGTGCGGGTCAGCGGTGACTCGTCCGCGTTGTAGGTGAACGAGGAGGTGCCGGCCTGGCCGGAGGCGCTCAGCAGGTCGCCCAGCGCGTTGGTCTGGTAGGTCTCGGAGGCGCCGCCGGCGGTGGAGGCGACCAGGTTCCGGTCGAGGGAGTAGTCGAAGGTGCGGGTCGCCGTGGGGGCGTCCGCGCCGGTGGCGGTCTGCGAGGTCAGGTCGCCGAGGGCGTCGTAGGCGTTGGTGACGGTGACCCCGCCGGGGGCGGTCTGTTCGGTGAGCCGGCCCAGGGCGTCGTAGGTGTACGTCGTGGTCCGGTCGGCGGCGGTGGTGTAGCCGGTGACGGCGGGGATCTGCTTGGAGGCGGGCAGGCCGACCGAGGTGTACGTGTAGTAGGTGGTGTTGCCGTTGCCGTCGGTGTAGGCGGTCTGGTGGCCCGCGGCGTCGTAGCCGAACGTGGTGGTGATGGAGGTGCTGTCGCTGACCGGTTCGGTCTGGGTGGTGAGGTCGCCGGCCGTGTCGTAGGTGTAGCTGGTGGTGTGACCCAGGGCGTTGGTCGTGGTGAGCAGGTGGCCGTTCGCGCTGTAGGTGGCGGACGTGGAAGCCAGCACGGTGCCGTCCGCGGCCTTCTGCGCGGTGGCGGTCCTGCGGCCGGCCGCGTCGAAGGTCGCCGTCTGGATGCTCTGGTCCGGCAGGACGGTCATCACCGCGTTGCCGAGCAGGTCGTAGGTGTACTGCGTGGTGTCGCCGGTGGTGTCGGCCCGGGTGAGGACGTGGCCGAGGGCGTCGTAGGTGTAGGAGGTGCCGACGCCGGTGGCGGAGGTGGTCGTGGCGGGCAGGCCCGCGGTGTTGTAGGCGGTGTCGGTCTCCTCCTTCGTCTGGGCGCTGGTGGAGGTGTAGACGTAGCCCCAGGTGCTGGTGGAGCGGCTCAGGTCGTCGTAGGTGTGGTGGGTGACGGACCCGTAGGGGGAGGTCTCGGTGAGCCGGTCGCCTGCCAGGTCGTAGGTGTAGGTCCAGGTGCCGCGGGTGGGGGCGCCGGAGATGTCGATGGCCGGGTTGGTCCGCTTGACCGGGTCGCCGAGCTGGTCGTAGGTGTAGTCGGTCGCGTTGCCCTTGGCGTCGGTTTCGGTGAGGACGTTGCCGTCGGCGTCGTAGGTCCAGGCGGTCGTGGCCGAGGTCGGCAGGGTAGTGCCGGTCTTGCGGCCGTCGCGGTCGTAGGCGGTGGCGATGATGTTGCCGTCGGGATCCTCGGACTCGGTGCGCTCGCCGAAGGTGTCGTAGCCGGTCAGGGTCGTCGGGTACACCGTGGCGGTGCTGCCGGTGCCGGGATCGGTGGTGGTGATCGCCGGGTCGGTGGTCGTGGTGAGCCGACCGGCCTCGTCGTTGGTGTAGTGGTGGAGGCCGCCCTCGGGGTCGGTCGTGGTGACCGCCAGACCGCGCTGGTCGTAGGTCCACTGGGTGGTGAGCGTGGTGCTGCTGTCGACGTACCGGCCGGCGGACAGCTTGTTCCCGGCCGCGTCGTAGGTGTACGTCCACTGCGCCGCCGGGTCGCCCGCGGCGTCGGTCCGGTGCGTGGTGAGGACGTGCGAGTCGGCGTCGAAGGTGTAGGCGGTGGTCTGGGCGGTGTCGTTCGGGTCGACGGTCTCCGTGGTGGTGCGGCCGGCTGCGTCGACCGTGTAGTCGGTGGTCAGGGTGCCGTTCGCGGTGACCTTGGAGAGAAGGTCCCCGGCTGCGTCGTAGGTGTCCTGCTCGTCGACGAAGGTGCTGCCCGTGGCTCCGGTGCGGGTGACCTGCTGGGTCAGCCCGTTGTCGTAGTAGCTGTGGGTGGTCGTCACTCCGACGGGGTCGGTGACGGTCTGCAGGCGGCCGTCCGCCGTGTAGGTGCGGGTCTCCACGAGCTGTGCGGTGGGGTCGGCGGCGGTGGGGCCGGAACCCGTGTAGTTGTCGAGCGTGGTGGTGAGCAGGCGCCCGTCGGCGTCGTGGGTGTAGGCGTAGACCTGGCCGCCCGGTTTGGTCTCGGTGGCGAGGTTGCCGTAGGCATCATGGGTGTAGCCGGTGTCGTGCCCCATCGGGTCGGTGACCGTGGCGGGCCGGCCGTGGGAGTCGTAGGCGCGGGTGGTGGTGCGGGGGGTGTCGCCGCCGGTGGTGTCGGACACCGTGGTGGTGAGCGGGTTGCCGTCGGCGTCGTAGGTGTGGGTGGTCCGTCCGGTGTGGACGGTGCCGGTGACCTGGTCGGTGGTCGGCGGGTCGGTCTCGGTCAGCACCCGGCCCAGGGCGTCGTAGGCGTAGGTGGTGGTCAGACCGGACGGGTAGGTGTCGCTGACCGACTTCTCGGTCAGGACGCGGCCGAGGCCGTCGTAGGTGTAGTAGGTCTTCAGGCCGAGGGGGGATGTCTCCTCGGCGAGGTCGCCGTTGGCGTAGTACACGTACGAGGTGGTGGCGCCGCCGGGCGTCTGCGCGGCGGCCAGCAGTCCGGCCGGAGCCGTGGTGCCCGAGTCGAAACCGGCGGTGCTCGCGGTGGTGTACGTGCGGGTGCTCGTCAGCCCGTCGGTGTGACCGGTGACCGCCGGGGTGGTGGTGGTCAGCCGGTTGCCGTCGGTGTCGTAGGTGTAGGTGGTCCGGTATGTGGTGTCCGATGCGTCCGAGGACCGGCCGTCGGAGGAGGTGAGCATCCGGTCGTTGCGCGGGTCGGCGGCCGACTTGGTGTTGAGGTAGTACGTGTAGTACGCCGTGGAGCACTTGTCGGCGGACCTGTCCTGGCAGGTGGTCCGGGTGAGCACGTTGCCGCGGGTGTCGTGGCCGGTCGTGGTCACGTTGCCGGCGGGGTCGGTGACCGTGTGCAGGAAGCCGCCGGTGTCGTAGCCGTAGGAGGTGGTGGCGCCGGTGCCGTCGGTGTCGGAGACCGTCCGCCCGCCGTGCGAGAGGTCGTAGCGGGTGGAGAGGGTCCTGCCGCCGGGATCGGTGATGTCGACGGTCTCGGTCGCCACGGTCCCCGACGAGGCGTGGTACTTCGCCCACTGGTCCTTGACCTGGTCCTCGGTGAGCGCCGTGCGGTAGAGGGCCGCCTGGGCGATCTGGCCGGTCAGGTGGAACGTGGTGTGGTCGGCGAGTCCGTGCCAACTGGTTCCGGAGCGGCCGGCGCCGAGGTACTGGTGGTCGAGTACCGCGAGGGTTCCGGCGAAGTCGGCGCTCTCGGCGAGCGTGCCGTCGAGGTACAGGGACTGGCCGGTGGCCGTGGCGGTCAGTACCACGTGGTGCCAGGCACCGTTGGTCACGGCCGACGCCGTGACGAGCTGCGGGGTGCCCGCGCTGGTGTACCAGCCTCCGTAGAGTTTGCCGTCGCTGCCGATCCACAGCAGCGGCTGGACGTTCGAGGCGGTGTCCAGTGGGCCGTTGGCCGATCCCAGCAGCATGCCGTCGGCGGTGCTGGTCCTGAACCACAGGTCCGCGGTCGCCTCGGTCGCCGATGCCATGGTCTGCGGGAGCAGTACGGAGGAGTCGGTTCCGTTGAACGTCGCGGCCGTGGGCGCGGTGGTGTCCTTGGCGGAGAACGGGCCGGGCACCCCGAGGGTGGTGTCGGTGTACGTGCCGTTGCCGCTGTTGACGTCGTCGGCGGCGTAGAGGGAACCCGCGTCGTCGCCCAGTGGCCAGTAGCCGACCGGGTCGGCGGCCAGGACCGAGGAGCGGTAGACCGCGCTGGACCCGGCGACCGTCGGGGTGTGGAGGGTGTAGGTTCCGCCGTCCCGGTCGGTGACCGAGGTGAGCCGGTCGGCTGCGGTGTCGTAGGACACCTGGGCGGTGACGCGGCCGGAGGGGTTGGTCGCCCGGGTGAGGAACGCGGCGCTGGTGGTCGCCTCGGTGTGCAGGTCGGCGACCTGGGTGGCGGTCAGGGGGTGGTCGTAGAACGACACGTCCGAGATGGCGCCGGTGAAGTGGCTGACGTCGGCCGGTGCGTCCAGCCAGCCGTGGGCGAACCCGGCGCCGATGTAGGTGAGGGTGTTGCGCGCGTCGTTCGGCGTGGCGGTCAGGGTCGCCTGCTGGACGCCGTCGAGGTAGAGCGTCTGGACGGTGCCGTCCGAGGACAGGACGGCGTGGTGCCAGGTGTCGTCGTCGACGGTCGCGGAGGACCCGAACGGGACCGTGCCGTCCTGGGTGGTGCTCCACCAGTGGCCGTGCAGCTTTCCGTCCGAACCCACGTAGAGCACGGGGGCGAAGCTGCCGGTGGCCGAGCTGGCGCCGGCGATGGACTGGGACTGGTCACCGATGAGGACGCCGTTCGCCGACGTCCTGAACCACAGCGACACGGCGCGACTGGTGTCGGAGTGCAGCGGGGTGGCGGGGACACTGACGTAGCCGGTGCCGTCGAAGGTCGCCGCGGTCGCCGCGGAACCGGTCAGCGGACCTGACTGGCCGCCGAGGGAGACGCCGGTGTAGGTGCCCGCGTCCGTCTGCTCGTTGGCCAGGACGGACGAGTCCGCGGTGGTGCTCCCCGACGGATCGTCCAGCCGCCAGTACGCGCGCGGACCGGCGTCCAGCGCGGCGGCGGGGTAGTTCGATCCGGGCGTGTAGGTGTAGGCGTAGCAGTCCGTGGAGGCGGTCGCCGGCGCCGACGGGGAGGGCGGGCACACCGCACTCAGCTCGTCGCCCGTGTAGCCGTACGTCCACAGGGCTGCCGTGGTGTCGTCGCCCGCTGTGGCGTCGTCGGTGGTGACCGTGGCGACGTGCGGGTGCGCCGCGCCCGACGGGGTCGTCCAGGTGAAGGCCAGGCCGCGGCCGGACAACGCGTTCTCCACCCGGGTCAGCTGCTGTGAGGTGTCGTAGGTGAGCGTCTCGGCGCGTCCGTACCTGTCGGTGATCCTCGTCAGCTGCCAGGCCGCACCGGACGGTTCGCCGAAGGTGTACGTGGTGCCGGACTTGTCCAGCACCTCCCAGCCGGCGCCGGCTCCGGCCAGCGGGCCGAGGGTCGCGAAGTCGCCTGCCGCGGGGGTGTAGACGGCCATGCCGGTGCTGGTGCGGGTGCCGCCGGAGTAGGACGACGAGCCGAAGGAC